>DATGXZ010000203.1:0-10574 GCA_035298445.1 Flavobacterium sp. | reverse complement strand
GGGCGCGACCTGGTTGCCGATCACGAGTCCGGCGTATTCTTTCTCCGCGAGGTCAATGGCTTTGTTGATGCCTTGCAGCACCTCGCCGCCAATGGTGTTCATCTTCGACCGGAATTCGAGGTTTAGGATGCCGTCGCCCAGATCGGTGATGACCGCACCGGGGTTGGCCCATACTTTTTTGCTTTCGCGGATGTTGTTGAGGATGATGAATGCATCCTGGCCCGGCAGTTTTTTCTGCGACTTCGATGCAAGGTCGTATGCGTAGGTCGCGCCGTCTTTAATGGTGTAGAAGGACGTATTGCCGGAAGCGATCATGTCATCCACCCAGCCCGCATACGACAGGTTGGCGGCTTTGATCAGTTCAATGCCTTTTTGTACGCCGACGGCATCCCAGATTTCAAACGGACCGTTTTCCCATCCGAAACCGGCCTTCATCGCGTCGTCTATTTTATAGAGATCGTCGGTAATTTCCGGAATACGGTTGGAAACGTAGGCAAACATCCCGGCAAAATTGCGACGGTAGAACTCGCCTGCCTTATCAGTACCTCCGACCAACACTTTGAAACGGTCGATCGGTTTTTCAATGGTTTTGGTGAGTTCGAGGGTAGCAAAAGAAGCCTTCTGCTGCGGACGGTACTCAAGGGTATTCAGGTCCAGCGCCAAGATATCTTTGTCGACCTTTTTATAGAAACCTTGTCCCGTTTTGCTGCCCAACCACTTGTTTTCCATCATTGTTTTGATGAACTCGGGAAGCTGGAACAGGTCGTGTGCCTCGTCATTCGGCACGCCTTCATACAGCCCATTCGCAACGTGCACCAACGTGTCGAGTCCGACCACGTCTACCGTACGGAAGGTCGCCGATTTTGGACGGCCGATCACCGGACCGGTAAGTTTATCGACTTCCTCCACCGTCAATCCCATTTCTTTTACGAGGTGGAAGAGGCTCTGGATGCCATAAATACCAATGCGGTTTCCGATGAACGCCGGTGTATCTTTTGCCACGACGGAGGTTTTGCCGAGGAATTTCTCGCCATATCCCGTCAGGAAGTCCAATACGTCAGGCGAGGTCATCGGGCCCGGAATGATCTCAAAGAGTTTCAGGTAGCGCGGCGGGTTGAAGAAGTGCGTGCCGCAGAAGTGTTGTTGGAAGTCGTCTGACCGCCCTTCGCTCATGAAGCGGATTGGGATGCCCGAGGTGTTGGATGTCACCAACGTACCCGGACGGCGGTATTTCTCGATTTGTTCGAAGACCAGTTTCTTGATGTCCAGCCGCTCTACGACCACTTCGATGATCCAGTCGGCCTCCGCAATCTTCGCGATGTCGTCGGTGGTGTTGCCGGTCTTCACGCGGCTGGCAAAAGACGTGTGATAGATCGGTGACGGCTTCGATTTCAGCGCGTTCTGGAAATGCTCATTTACGATACGGTTGCGTACCGCCTTGCTTTCCAGTGTCAGTCCTTTTTTAGACTCGGCTTCGGTGAGAGCGCTGGGTGCAATGTCAAGCAGCAATACTTCAACACCGATGTTGGCGAAATGGCAGGCGATGCCCGAACCCATGATGCCCGAACCTACGACGGCCACTTTTTTTATCGTTCGCTTCATATGATAAGGTTGGTATCTTAGGTCGTCAGGTAGGGTGGGCGAAAGGCCGACCCGACGTCAAAACACCGTATTTATTTACTACTCTTCGTTAAAAATCTGCTTCTCGGCAATCAGTTCGTTGATGATGTTCGCAACGTCCATAAAGTGCCTAAGCTGCTCTTCGGTGACGTGTTGCCGGATCGTTTCGTTGAACTTCAGTACCGTAGATTTCGATAACTCCCGCTTCTCTTTTCCCAATTTGGTCAGGTGGATCAACACCCCCCGTCCGTCATCCGGATTCTTCCGTCGTTCAATCAGCCCCTTTTCCTCCATCGATTTCAGCGTCCGGGTCAGGCTGGTGGCCTCCATTCCCATTCGGGGCGCCAGGTAGGTCGAGGGCGTGCCGTCTTCCTTATCGATACTCAGCAGGGCAAACCCGAGTGCCATCGAAGCGCCGTATTTCGTTGCTTCTTCGTTATACATCCGGGCCACCGCTTGCCATGTGGCACGAAGAACGTAGTCGATCGTTTTTTCTCTCATATCGAAATCGATTTCAAAGATAATTAAAAATACTATGCATGCATAGTAAAATGAAGATTTTTTTTTTCGGGTTTTTAAAAATAGGGGAATCCCCTTGCATATGCAAGGCAAAAAAAACTCCCCTTGAAGGGGAGTGGAGTAGGTTTGGTTTTGGTGGTTAGGCAGTTGGTGGTGAGAGTTTTGCCAACACCGTCGCTACGATAGGTCCGATAATAGCGCCCGTCACGGTCATAATCGCCACGTCGGCAATCAGCACCATTTTGTCGATAGGCATCGATGCCCGCATAAAACTGTCCGAAGTAACCGCATACAAAAACGCCAAAAGGGCACCTGACGTAACGCCCGCAGCCACGGTTCGGATGCCGGCTTTTGTGAAAAGAAGGGAAAACAGGAAACCAAAGGCGAAACAGCCGAGCACGATGTAGCGCATGTCTTCTTGCCCGCTTGTCTTAAAAAAATCCTGGAATAGGAAACCATACGTCAGCCAGCCCAACAGAAAGTCTGCGACGCCGGCTACGAGGCCGCAGATAATGAAGTTTTTCAGGTTCATGTGGTGTGTTTTAATTGGTTAACGAAGGAAAGTTACCAACTAATTACACAAGTGTTAAAGTCAGAAGTAAAGAGTTATAAACAGTTGATAGTCAATAACTACAATACTATTCGTAGATTTTACGGTACAAGTCGCGGTATTTCTCCAATATGGCTTTCCGTTTGAGCTTCATCGTAGGGGTGAGTTCACCGCCATTTATCGACCAAACGTCCGGGGTCAACTCAAACTTCTTGACTCTCTCCCAGTTACCGAATTTCTCGTTGATGGTATCGACTTCTTCCTGATACCGTTTGATCACATCGGGATGCGACAATAAGGCCGTACGGTTCAGGCCCTCGAGTCCGTGGCGTTTCGCCCATTGTTCCAGGAAGTCAAAATCCGGTTGTATGAATGCACCCGGCATCTTTTCGCCTTCCCCAACCACCATGATCTCGCCAATGAAACGCGATTGTTTCATCGCATTTTCAATAAGTTGTGGTGCAACGTATTTGCCTCCTGAGGTCTTGAACATTTCCTTTTTCCGGTCGGTAATCCGAAGGAACCCATCTGCGTCGATTTCGCCTATATCGCCCGTGTGGAAGTAACCATCCTGCACCGCCTCACGTGTTTTTTCGTCGTCTTTGTAATAGCCCATCATCACATTCCGGCCTTTGCACAGGATTTCCCCATCCTCCGCAATCTTGATTTCGACTCCGCTGATGGGTTTTCCGACCGTACCAATCCGGAATTGGTAATCGCGCATGTCGTTCACCGAGATCACTGGCGACGTTTCGGTCAGGCCGTAGCCTTCCATGACCGGAATACCAGCCGCCGCAAACACCCGCGCCAATCTTTGCTGCAGCGCGGCACTTCCCGACACCATGAGGTCGAGTTGTCCGCCCAGCGCCTCTTTCCACTTACTGAAAATGAGTTTTCGGGCGAGTTTCAATTGGGTTTCGTACCACCAGCCGTTACGTCCGTATGGTTCGTAGCGAAGTCCGAGTTCGATCGCCCAGAAAAACAGTGTCTTCTTGATGCCGGTCAGTTCGGTGCCCTTGGCGTAGATTTTATCGTATACTTTTTCGAGCAGTCGCGGCACGACCGACATCACGTTGGGTCGCACTTCCTTCAGGTTGTCGCTGATGGTTTCGATCGATTCGGCGAACCACACCGATACGCCATGGTATTGGTAGAGGTACACCAGCATCCGCTCAAAGATGTGGCAGATGGGAAGGAAACTCATGGCGCGGGTTCGGCCCGCTTCACACGGAATGCGTGATTCACTCGACAATACGTTCGAAACGATATTGTCGTGTGAGAGCATCACACCTTTTGGAGTGCCGGTCGTGCCGGATGTGTAGATGATAGTCGCCAGATCGGAAGGTTGTACCTCCGCCATCCGTGCCGCTACTTCCGGTTGGTCCGACGCGTCACTTCCCAATTCAAGCAGGGTTTTCCAGTTCGTACAGCCCTCAATCTCATCCAGGCAGTACACCTCTTTCAGGGCAGGTACATTGTGGCGAATGCGGTTGAGTTTTGTCAGGATCTCGCGGTCGGACACAAAACAATAGATCGCACCCGAATGGTTTAGGATGTATTCGTATTCCGCCTCGGAAATCGTCGGATAAATCGGGATGTTCTGCGCTCCTACCTGCAACAGGCCTACATCCAATATATGCCACTCGCTGCGGTTCCGTGAGGAAATCCCGGCGATTTTATCGTTTTTCTGCACGCCCATCCGCAGCAAAGCCCGGGAGATGGCGTTGGCTTTCTCGACATACTCACGCGACGAGGTCGGCACCCATTGGCCGTCGTATTTCGTCACGAAAGCATCCGGTAAATCATAGCGCTCGAACTGGTAATGGGCAAAATCAAAAAGGCGGGTAGGGGTCATGGTCAGACTTTTCTGCAAAGTAAGAAAAAAGTTTGGTTTTGAGTTTTGGGTTTTGGGTTTTGGGTGTGTCGACCGTGTAAACGGGAGGTTCTGTCTTTACTTTTAGGCAAAGTGTCTACAGGCCTATGAAGTTTGTCTTCGGTTGGTTGGCCCGTTCTCGGGTTCAGATGATAACGTCGAGCGTTCGGCGCTAGTCTTAGTGGTCTTTACGATTTTCGTAAGGATATTGACGATACTTTTGATTTCCGAAACACGATCTTCCAATTCCGGCAGGTTGCTTTCTGCAAATTGTATCAGCTGCAGCCAATAGAGTGTTTCACGCGCCTCCTTCGAGGCAATGGCCATTTTGTGTATGAAATCCTTACGCGATTCGGCGGCAGAGGCCTCCCGTACATTGGCTCCGATCGACGTGCCAGATCGAAGTAGCTGGTTTGCCAAAACGAATCGTCGTCTCTGTTCCAGGTTATCGGCTAACTGGATGATGCGTAAAGAGAAATCAAATGTTCGTTTACTGATAGTCGGTTCTTCCATTTTTTTGATGCAAATTGCAGAAACTTTATAGACTGACATTACGGTTTTCCCGTAGTTTTGACAACCGAAAAAGAAAAAGTATCCCGCGTAGACCAACCCAAAACCCAAAACCCAAAAACCCAAAACTCAACACCCAAAACTCAAAACTCAACCCTTCAATGCGCGCTCCCGAATACAAAGCCCTCCTATACCGCCTCTTTCTCGCCTATATCTTTTATTTCGTGGCCCGTGTGCTGTTTTATGCTTACAACTCCGATTTGATTGAGGTAACGTCGGTGGGGGAATTCCTGTCGTTGTATTGGCATGGACTCGCCTTCGATACGACCGCTATCCTATATATCAACGCGCTCTTTATCGTGTGTTCGGTCCTACCGCTAACGATCAATACCCGCACCGGTTACCAGCGCTTCCTGAAGGTGGTGTATTTCGTGCCGAACCTGCTGCTCTACGCCACGAATTTCGTCGATTTCATTTACTACCGCTTCAACTTCGGGCGTTCAACGGCGGCGGCTACTGAGTCGATTTCGCATGAATCGAATAAGATGTTGCTGTTGTGGAATTTCCTCACCGGCTATTGGCATGTTTTCCTGCTCTATTTTGTCTGCCTGTTCCTTTGGCTGTATCTCTACCGCAAAGTGCAGGTGCCCCGCGAACCGGCGCAGCCTCGCCTGCTGTACTTTGGGTCGTCATTACTCGTTTTTTTGGTGACGGTGGCGCTTTGCATCGGCGGTATTCGCGGCGATTTCAAGAAAAGCACACGGCCCATCAACCTGATCGACGCCAGTCGCTATACCCGTCATCCGGCGCAGGCCGATATCGTGCTCAACACACCGTTTGCCATCTTCCGGACGATGGGAAGCAACAACTTTGAGAAACTGCACTTCGTCGATAGGGCTACCATCGACCGCTTGGTGCAGCCCATCAAGTCGTACAAGAACCACCCGAAAACGCGGCCGAACATCGTCATATTTATCCTCGAAAGCAACGGGCGCGAGTATTTCGGTAGTTTCAACAAAGACAACAAAATCCCGAACTACGAAGGCTACACGCCCTTTGTTGATTCCCTTGCCCAGCACAGCCTGATCTTCACCAATGCCTATTCCAACGGGTATAAGTCGATACATGCCGTGTCGTCGGTTTTGGCGGGAATCCCGTCGTTTAAGGATGCGTTCACGTCGTCACCCTATCCAAAACAAAAAACAGAATCGCTGGTTTCGACGCTTGAAAGCGAGGGCTACAAAACCTCGTTCTTCCACGGCGCGCCCAACGGATCTATGGGATTCCTGGGGTATGTCAATATTCTCGGCGTTGACCGGTATTATGGAAAGACGGAATACAACAACGACGCCGATTTCGATGGCGTATGGGGCATTTGGGACGAGCCGTTCTTCCAGTTCTTCCGCACCGAACTCGGTAAACAGCCACAACCGTTTATGGCGACGATGTTTTCCGTATCCTCACACGAGCCCTATAAAGTGCCGGAAAAATATGAAGGGAAGTTCCCGAAAGGCCACGTCAACATCCACCAGTGCATCGGCTATACCGACTACGCCCTCCGGAAGTTCTTCGACCGCGCGAAGTCAGAGCCATGGTTCAAGAACACCATTTTTGTGATGGTAGGCGATCATGGCAACACCATCCATTACGACGAATACCGAAAGGAATTCAACAAAAACGCGGTCATGATGCTACTGTACTCTCCCGATGAAAAATACAAAGGCGTCTACCGCGATTTCGCCCAGCAAATCGACATCTATCCCACGATTCTCGATATCATCGGCTACGACAAGCCCTTCCGCAGTTGGGGACGCAGCCTCGTGGGCGATACCAAGATCCCGCCTTTTGTTATGCGCTATTCCTCGCAGATGTACCAGATGATGTGCGGTAACTACATCATCACCTTCGACGGCAATAAAGCCACCGGTTTCTATGCCAAAGACGACAAAGGAATGGAGCACAACCTGATCGGCCAGCGCAACACTGAAATGAACCTGCTCGAAACCCGCTGCAAGGCCTTCCTTCAGGACTATATGGAACGGGTGATGGATAAGAAGCTGGGAGGGAAGATAGGGAAGTAGTGGTGCGTTCATGCTACAGATGTCGTCTTTTTTGTAGGCGTGTTGAGGAGAAGGGAGCAAGGAGCAAGAAGAAATAATTGAGAGATCAGGGCTTTCAATTGACAATTGATAATTAGGATAACATCCCATCTTGAGCTTTGATACTTGCTCCTTAAACTGTGTAGTTTTTTCTCGCGTGAACAGCTCCAACCCAAAACCCAAAACCCAAAACCCAAAACTCAACCCCCCAAACCTTAACCCTCAGTCAAAACCGATCTCCTTCCCGTCTGGAAGAGCGTAAAACCGAATAACACTATCACGAAAACAAATACGGCCGGCAATAACTTGCTGAATGCATAAAATAAATTACCCGGCGTGTCATAAGACGGCGGCCCCAAAGGCGGATAGATGACCCGACCTGGCGGAATGGCGGCCTCTGTTACGAATTGTAACGCCCTCGGGAATACGATAATTAAGTAAAGGCTGATAAGAGAAAACACCCCGTTCACCACCTGGTTCCGATAGCGGCTAGCGAAGAACCGGGTCCCGTAGGTAAGGTAAAGTAAAACCAATACGAACGGCATAAGCCATTGATGTAGTGTCATTACGTAGTAAGTTTCACCCTCATTCACGACCAGTTTGTCATCGAAGTCGTTATCGAGTACATAAGCCGTCACGTAAATTAAAATCAAACTTCCCGCAAGCGCGATGAATAGGAACATCAGTTCCCGCAGGTACTTTTTCTTCATGTGAATGTATTAAGGGAGCAAGGAGCAAGGCTCAAGGAGGAAGAAGAGAGATTGAGAGTTCAGGGCTTACAATTGATAATTGACAATTGATAATTGACAATTGATAATTAGGATAAAATCCCATCTTGAGCCTTGATACTTGCTCCTCAAACCGTGTAGTTTTTCTCGCGTGAACAGCTCCAACCCAAAACCCAAAACCCAAAACCCAAAACTACCTCAATACCGCCTTCTTCACAATCGTCTCTCCATTCCACACCACCTTCACCAAATACACGCCCGCCGCTTGTTGGAGGCTTATGGTCGTGTTTCGTTGCGGCGCGCGGTCTTCATACACCAATTGCCCCAGATTGTTGAAGATTTCAATGCGGTTGTCGGCGCTAAGCGCGTCGGTGCCGAACTGTAGGTTGAACATGCCGTTTGACGGGTTAGGAGAGAGGGAGAAGCTGCGCAGGGTAACGTCGGGGTTACTCAGCGCGTTCTGCACGACGAAAGTATAGTCTTCCGTTTCACCATAATCCACATTGTCGCAGGCTGCAGCGCCGTCGGCATAGTACACCCGCACACGGAAACGCACATTCCCTACGTGGGCCGTTGCCGGAACCGTGATCGTACCGGTGCCAAGGCCTTCTGTGCCGTTTACCTGATAGTCGAGATAGACGGTTTCGTTCTCATCCTCAAAATCACCGTCGTAGTTCCAGTCGACCCAACCGATGATGGTGTCGCCATCCCAGTGCTCGCCGTTGACCACCGTAATATCATAGCTTTGGCCAATGGTAAGTGTAGTCGTCACCGAGGAAAAATCCGTATAGGCCGACGCGCCACTCGGGTTGTCGATGCTGCCGATTTGCACATGGGCGATATACTCGTCTGTAATAGAACCCGCTTCCGGCACGCAATACACCGGCACAAAACCGATGACAAACGAACCCGCTGCGGTTTTCGCATACTGGCCCTCTACGCCGCCATTTACTACAAACTCATACGCTACTACAGTACCCGCCGGCGCGGTCGGTGCAATTACGCCCGTAAACGTAAACACATGCGAACCGTTTACATCCATATTGTCGTCTGTTGAAACGGCATTGGTTAGCGTCAGGTACGGATTGCTTTGCAGCCATTGTCCGACCAAGTTACCAATCGCCGCATGTCCGGTGTTGGTTACCGTCACCTGTAGCGTCACGTTCTCACCCGGATCCGGCAGGTTATTGCCGTTGCCGTTTAGTTCGGTGACCGTCATGTTGCTAATGGAGAAATCAGGCGCCTGCACCCGGATCAGGTGGTTTTCCGTGTACGTTCCACCACTGCCATCTGACAGCGATAGTTGCAACGGGAAGGCGTATTGGTCAGGCAGGTTGTTGGCGACGGTAAGCGTAAACATGCCGTTGCTCACCGCACTTAACTGCCCCGCGTCAACCGATCCAAACGCATGCGTGGCGTTGGTGAGCACGCCCGAAGTATCGGTGGTACTCATGGTCACCGCCGCGTTCGAAGCCACGCCAACCCCCAGGTTGTGTACGCTCAGGTCGAGGTTTTTCGTTTGTCCGTAGTCAATCGTCGTCGCGAAAGGCGCTACTACCAGATACGGTCCCGCCGGCGCGATGGCTGTCACATCCGACACATACGTAACCTGGTTGAATCCAACCACCGCTATCGTAAGCGTTTGGCCGGGAAGGACACCCGAAACGGGAAGCGTCGCCGTTCCGCCGGTGACAAAACCACTACCAATGATTTCGCCATCTCGCGATAGGGTAGCGAGCGCGCCTTCTACGTTGCCATTGACGGCAAAGGTGGTTTGTCCCACGATCAGCACGGCATTGTGTTGGATGGTCATCGGCGTCGGGTCGGCCGTACGCACCAACAACGACGGATCGCCGAAGCAGGTCCAGGTGTCCGTCATGTCGAAGTCGCCCGATTCATCATTCATCCGGAAATAGCCATTCACCGTGATGCCGCCAAACGTCCGGCGGATGCCTACATCGGAAATCTCGGTCAGGATGTCGTTCATTTCGTCCTGTCCGATCATCGGTGGGCTCCAGCTTTGGTTGATCGTTGCGGCGTTCATCGCAATCGCCCCGGCCGGTTGTCCGTTATACTGTGCCCGCAGCCAGCCCTCCGCGAAACAGGTCTGCCCGACGAAGTTGCCGTTCACACAGGCCACATTGAATACAAATGGCAAGCGGTTGCTGTTTTGCAGGGCCAACGCATCTTCGGTTGAAAAACCGGTGGTCGCCCAACCACCGTCGCTGCCATGGCCTACATAGTTGATGACACCCACGCCGCTGTTGATGGCCGCCGCGGCCTGCGCGACATTCGGGAACCCTGGCGCATCAAAAAAGCCCTGCGATCCTTCAAAAAGTTCATATACGGGATTGCTGTAGGTAAAGCCCAACAAATCAGGCTGTATGTTGCGTAAGTGTTGGTAGTCGAGTTCGTCGTCATCGCCCGGCCCTTCCTGCGACGCCACCGACATCACGCGGTTGAGGAAGCCTACAGGCAGTTGGTTACCGCGTTCGTATGCAATTGTTCGTTGCACCTGCGTGTCAACATCAACAGCTGTTTCCGCGCTGAAACGACCTACGAAGAACTCCTGATAATGGTCGTTCCCCGAAATATACGCATAGGCATTATCCGAATCGCCCCCGAGTCCGGCGTAGTTGTTCGATGGCACTTGTCCGGAATCCCCCACCAGCAAC
>DATGXZ010000202.1:0-3338 GCA_035298445.1 Flavobacterium sp. | reverse complement strand
ATGGCGATCGACGGCGCGGTAGTGAACCATTCGGGCGCCTGCGCGCCGTCGGCAAAGGCAACAACGCGCGCCAAGGGCTTGAGGTTGTGTTGGACGACCGCAGCCTCAGAGGCGAGCAGTAAGGCCGCCGCGCCATCGTTGAGGTTGCTCGAATTGGCTGCGGTCAGCACGCCGTCTTTTTCAAACACCGGCGGCAGCGTGGGCACCTTCTCCGGAATGAGGTTGTGGATGTCTTCATCCGTATCGACTATGACGGTGTCTTTTTTGCGATGGGCAGTTACCGACACGATCTCCTGCCGGAACTTGCCTGCCGCCGACGCCTCCTGTGCTTTTTGATAGGAGGCCATGGCGTAGGCATCGAGCGCAGCGCGGGTGAGTCCGTATTTCGTAACGCCCAGTTCCGCGGCGCTTCCCATGTGGAAATCGTGGTATGCGTCCCATAAACCATCCTTTATCATGCCATCGGTCAGGGTCACCGCCCCGAGTTTGGTGCCGTTTCGCAGGAAGGCGTAATGGGGCACGTTGCTCATGCTTTCCATGCCGCCGGTTACGACGAGATCGTCGATTCCCAGTTGGATTTGCATCGCGCCGAGTGCGGTAGCTTTCAGTCCGGATGCGCATACTTTATTGACCGTAGTAGCATCGGCTTCCTGACGGATCCCTGAAAAAATAGCTGCCTGTCGTGCGGGCGATTGTCCGATTCCGGCGCTCAATACATTACCCATGTAGACGCTGTCGACCCAATCCGGCTGTACTGAAGCGGCTTCCAGGGCACTGCGGATGGCAAGGGCGCCGAGTTCGGTAGCGGAGAAACCTGACAGATGGCCCATGAGTCCGCCGATGGGCGTGCGTTTGGCGGCTACGATAAAAACTTCTTTCATGTTATGCAAGGTTAGAATATACCAATCGGTATATTAATAATTAAAAAAAATCAGGCACGAAGGCCTTCTATATAGCGGGTCAGAAATTTCATGGCGATCCAGAGTTCGGTAGGGCGTCCGGTTGTTTTGGCCTGCATGACGGCGCCTTCAATGATCGATGTAAGCACAACCGCTGCTTCCGCTGGGTCACAGTCAGCGCGGATTTCACCGCGGGCCACTCCCCTTTTCAACTGGTTTTCGACTGACGTCCTCCAGAAGTCGAGCGCCTTCGCCGCCCGGTCGCGCAACATCGGATGCGTATCATCGGCTTCGGTAGCGGTATTCAGGATTGGACAACCGGCTTTCAGGAACGGGATTGTCAGGAAATCACGATACACTTGTGGATAGACCAACAGGCGTTCGACGGCATTTTCCGAACGCAGGAGGCGCTCACGGATATAAGCCGTCACGCGTTCGAAGTTGTAATCAAAAGCGGCCAGGGCTACCTCATCTTTATTATTGAAATTCCCGTAGATGCTGCCTTTTGTGAGTCCGGTTGCTTCCGTCAGGTCCGACAACGACGTCCCCGCATACCCTTTGGCATTGAAAACCGGCGCTGTCTTCTCGACGATAAACTGTCGGGTGCGTTCGGCTTTGGAGGCGGATTTGTCCATGTGTTGTGGGTTTCTTTTACAAATATACCGATTGGTATAATATGGTAGAAAAATTTAACAGTGGAGAGTAGTTAGTAGTTGGTGGTCAGTAGTGAGTAGTGAGTAGTGCGTACTAGCAAGGAAATTCGTTCTTATCATCCACTATCCGTATGGAAAGTACTTACTTAACTTTCGGTCTTTCCGACTTTCGGACTTTCGGAATCCCGGTCTTCCCTCACCTTTTCTCTTTGTGGGTGTTGATTACAGTGGTTTCGTGTAATCATATGGAACAAAAGCCATGACAACTCCCCACTGCCTACTTCTGTGACTTCGACCTCGACTGTGACTGTGACTGCCCACTGCCTACTACCTACTGCCTACTGAATGGGATCCCTCCTGCGTCGGGATGAAAAAACGCGCGTGGTAATGATGCTACGTTCTTGCATGAAAGCACTGCCTACTGAAAACTACCTACTTCTGTGACCGTGACTGCCCACTGCATACCGCCCACTGCATACTGCATACTGCATACTGCTCACTGCCCACTGCTACTAATTTCTACTTACTTTTACACCGTCCTCCATTTTCTAATTACCTACTTCCATTCGCTAATCCGCTAATTAACCCATTCGCTAATTCCCATGATCTTCGCTTCTTCCAACTCCCACAAAATCGCTGAAATCCGTGCCATGTTGCCGGAAGGCTTTGAATTGCTCGGACTCGCGGACATCGGCTGCACCGAAGACATACCTGAAACCGCTGATACTATTGAAGGGAACGCCATCCTGAAGGCGAATTACATTACGGAGAAATACGGGTATGACTGCTTCGCCGATGATACCGGACTCGAAGTCTACGCACTCAACGGGGCACCCGGCGTACACTCGGCGCGTTATGCCGGCGAGCAAAGAAGCGCGGAGGATAATATGGACAAACTCCTCGACGCGCTGAAAGACGCAACCGACCGCCGTGCCCGATTCAAAACCGTCATCGCACTTAACCTAAACGGTGAACAGCACCTCTTCACCGGCACGGTAGAAGGCCACATCCTGACGGAGAAACGCGGCCGCCAGGGTTTTGGCTATGATCCGCTCTTCCAGGCCGTCGGCGACGACCGCACCTTCGCCGAACTTTCCATGGAGGAAAAAGCCGAACGCAGCCATAGGGGCCGTGCCTTCGGGCAACTGATTGCCTTCCTGAAAAAGTAACTTATTCTGTTTCAATACGAAATAATTTTCGCTATTCCCAAAAGACGTTAGTTATTGCGGATTATTCGCCCTACCTTTGCGGCTATTTTTAAAACACGTAATGATTACATTTCAAGAACTTGGATTGAATGAGTCCCTGCTGCAGGCTGTGCGCGATATGGGATTTGAAAATCCTTCAGAAGTACAGGAGAAAGCGATACCGCTTTTATTGGAGCGCGACACAGACATCGTGGCGCTCGCACAGACAGGGACCGGAAAAACCGCAGCATTCGGTTTTCCTTTGATCCAGAAAATCGACGCTGACCGTCGCAACACGCAGGCGTTGATCCTCTCCCCTACGCGGGAACTTTGCCTTCAGATTACCAACGAGATCAAGCAGTACTCTAAATACATCAAGGGACTGCACACCGTAGCCGTGTATGGCGGCGCGAGTATCACCGAACAGGCACGTGACGTACGCAAAGGCGCACAGATCATCGTCGCCACACCGGGCCGTATGCAGGATATGATCAACCGTGGGTTGGTCGACATCTCACAAATCAACTACTGCATCCTTGACGAGGCCGACGAAATGCTCAACATGGGCTTTTACGAAGATATCGTCTCGATCCTGTCTA
>DATGXZ010000201.1:0-1507 GCA_035298445.1 Flavobacterium sp. | reverse complement strand
TGAGTTCACTGATCCGTTTGTTGATAAGCTGTGCCTGCAACTGCGGATTCTGTTTTCGGGCATTCTCCTCCAGTTCCGGTAACAACAAACCGCGTTCGACGTCTGCGGTTTCCGCCACCCGGAATTCCGTTTTCGGATCACGTCCCAACAGGGTATTGAGTTCAATGAGGGTACGGGCATACAATGCCTTCTGGGTGAGCCGGCTGTCAAGGTCGGTATTCAGGTCCACTTGTGCGTTCAACACGTCTAAACGCGCCGCCTTTCCAATCGAAAAACGGTTTTCAGCCAGCGATAGTCGTTCCCGTGAATAGGCAATCGCGGTGTCGATGGCCGTCAGCTGTTGTTGTTGCTGCACGAGGTTGTAATACGTCTCCAGTACGTCACCGATACGTTGCAGGATCGCGAGCTGCAGTTCCGCTTCTCCCAGCTTCCGGTTTTCCTTTAATTGGTCGTAGCGTGAAAACATCGAGAGCCCATCAAACACCGTCCAACCCAGGTTTACGCCATACGAAAGGTTGTTGTTCAATCCGTTATCGACTTCATTGATGGTGCCGTCTGACCGTACCTGCCGGATGTATTGACGGCTGTTGTTATCGTTGACGGTTGCCGTTACCGCAGGCAACATACCGGCGTTGCCAATAGCCACATTCTCCGAGTCGATTTTCAGGTCATTGGCGCGAAGCCGAATGTCATAGTTATTCTCAAGCGCGATCTTCACGGCTTCCTCTGCCGTCAGCAGTTCCTGTGCGCACAAGGGTGCTACAGCAAACAATAGTATCCAGACAACGCGTCTCATACGTTTCCTTCTTTTTCAAGTTGGTCGATGCGGTCAAATTCGGGGCGGTGTATCTTTTCCCGCGACCACATCAGGTAAATGGCCGGAATCACAAAAAGGGTCAACACTAATGAAAAGAGCGTGCCTCCCACAATCACGACGCCCATACCGATCCGGCTGGTAGACGCCGCACCAAGCGAAAGTGCAATCGGTAAGGCGCCCAACGCAATGGCAAGGCTCGTCATCAGGATTGGCCGTAGTCGCGATTCCGATGCTTCCAATATCGCCTCCCATTTTGGCTTGCCTTCTTCCCGCAACTGGTTGGCGAATTCCACAATAAGGATTCCGTTTTTCGTCACCAGTCCGATAAGCATGATGGTACCGATTTGGCTGAAGATGTTCCACGTCTGCCCAAACAGCCACAGCGACAATAAGGCCCCCGCCACTGCCATCGGAACCGTAAGGATGATGATGAACGGATCGATGAAACTCTCAAACTGCGCCGCCAGTATCAGGTAAATCAGCAACAAGGCAAGACCGAACGCAAAGCTGGTATTCGAACTACTTTCCACGAAATCGCGGGATTCTCCCTGCAGGTCTGTCGTAAAACTGTCGTCGAGCACTTTCTCCCGGATGCGTTCCATGGCTTCAATACCGTCGCCTATACTTTTACCAGGCGCCAGTCCGGCCGATACGGTGGCCGACATATACCGGTTGTTGTGGTAGAGTTGG
>DATGXZ010000200.1:0-12967 GCA_035298445.1 Flavobacterium sp. | reverse complement strand
GGGGTTCCTGTCGGTTTTAACATACGCACGCCCCAGATACCTGTACATTTGTTTCACTAAATAGGCAAACTATGATGCTATTCTCCAAAAAATGGGCGATTGCCCTGGGCTTTGTGGCGTTCTCGATGCAGGCGCAGAAGTCAGAACCTGGAATCAACACTTCTTACATGGACCCGAAAACGAGTCCAAAAAACGATTTCTTCCGCTACGTCAACGGTGCCTGGCTCGATGCTACCGAGATACCGGGCGACCAAACCACCTGGGGCAGTTTCAACGAACTGCGGAAGAACACCGATCGCGACGCCCTGAACATCCTGAAGCGCACGGCCAAAGACAATACGCTGCCTTCCCAGGATGACCGCGCCAAGGCGGTAAACCTTTACCGTACGGTGATGGATACGGTGGCCCGTTCGAGAGCCGGTGCCTCTCCGTTGAAACCGACGCTGGGTAAAATTGCCAAGGTACAATCGGTTCGGGAACTCGAACGACTGTTGATCGACATGGCGCCGGAAGGTGGCATCGGGTTTTTCCGAGCAGATGTCGGACCGGATGATAAAAACAGTACACGCAATGTCGTGGAAGTGGGGGTCGGGCCGCTGGGCCTTCCAGACCGCGATTATTATGTATCGAATGACAAAGATTCACAGGAAAAGCGAATCAAGTATACAACCCATGTGGCGCGTATGCTGCAGTTCATCGGCGAAAAACCGTCGGAGGCACAGGTACAGGCCCAGCGCATCCTGGCGTTTGAAACCGAAATGGCCCGTCCGCGATTTGACCGTGTCGAACGTCGCGACAGCCGCAAATCGTATAACCCGATGTCGGTGGCCGACCTGCAGAAGCTGGTGCCTTCGATCAACTGGAAGCAGTATTTTGACGGACTCGGTTTAACCGGACTCGATTCGGTAATCGTCAACCAGCCGAAATACATGGCGGCGTTGGAGGGCATCCTGAAACAAGGTAAGGTCGAAGACTGGAAAGCCTATATGCGTTGGACGGTGCTGAACCGGGCCGCTTCGCAACTGTCGCCACAGATTGAAACGGCCAACTGGGAATTCTACGGCAAAACCCTCACGGGCGCCATCAAGCAACGTGTTCGCGACGAGCGTGCGTTGCAGGTGGTGAACGGTTCGGTGGGTGAAGCGCTTGGTAAGTTGTATGTAGCTGAGAAGTTCCCGCCTGAGGCGAAAGAGAAGGCAAAGGCGATGATACAAAACCTCATCCGCGCGTATGAAAACAGGATCAACAACCTGACGTGGATGGCGCCGGAAACGAAGAAAAACGCCATTGAGAAGTTGAAGAAAATGACCATCAAGATCGGGTATCCTGACAAGTGGAAGGATTATTCTGCGTTGGTAATCAAGAGTCCAGAAGAAGGGGGTACGTATTACGACAACGCCAAAGCCATCGCGCGTTGGCGGTTTGCCGAGAATATTGCCGACCTGAAAAAACCGGTTGATAAAACCCGTTGGGGGATGTCGCCCCAAACCGTGAACGCCTATTTCAACCCATCTTTCAATGAAATCGTGTTTCCGGCGGCGATATTGCAACCGCCTTTCTATAACTACAAAGCCGATGAGGCCGTGAATTATGGCGGCATTGGTGCGGTTATCGGCCACGAGATCTCGCACGGATTCGATGATTCGGGTTCCCGCTACAATGCCGACGGCAATTTGGTCGACTGGTGGACGGAGCAGGATGCCAAGCAATTTGCCGCACTCACGGGTGCGCTTGCTGACCAATACAGTGCCTTGCAGCCGGTGCCGGGTACCTTCGTGGATGGTAAGTTCACGTTGGGAGAGAATATCGGTGACCTTGGAGGTGTGAATGCCGCGTATGACGGACTTCAGTTGTTCCTGAAAGAAAACGGCAATCCGGGATTGATTGACGGATTCACGCCTGAGCAACGGTTCTTCATTTCGTGGGCTACCATTTGGCGTGCCAAGTCGCGTGAGGAAGCGCTGAAGAACCAGGTCAAGACCGACCCACACTCGCCGGCAATGTACCGCGGTTATGTGCCGCTGCAGAATGTCGATGCGTTCTACGACGCGTTTGGCATCAAGCCCGGCGACGGCATGTATATCGAGCCGTCGAAGCGCGTGAAGATTTGGTAAGAGATAAGCCCCGTTAGTTAATGACGGGGTTTTTTATAGTTCTTGGTTCTTGGTTCATAGTTCATAGTTCTTGGTTCATGGTTCATGGTTCATGGTTCTTGCGGTTTAGGGGCTAAAACAAAATCTGTCACATTCGCATGCTTTATCCATGCTTTATCCATGCTTTATCTATGCTCTATCCCCGGTTGGTGACCCGTGCTGAATTAAATATACAGGTTACTACATAAATCCGGTTAGGGGTATACTGGTTCATTCATCCTTCTAAATCGGCTTAACTTTGATTGACCTGATTACATACACTTGGCCTACACTTGACGAGGTTTTGAGAGAACGCTGTTGGAGGAAGGCTTGGCTACATGTGAAGCGTTTGCCATGCTCCACACGCATCCTTTTTCTCTGCGCCGCATCTTATCCTTACATGTCCACCGCTTATGAAAAAATTACTACTCCTTCTGCTTAGTGTTTCGTTTATGGCTTCGGCCCAGCAATTCCAGTGGTTGCAGGCGACACCCATCGATTTTGAAATGAACCCTGATTATATCGGATATACCGTGGCGTCTGACAGCAACGGCAACGTCATCATGGCGGGTTTCGACAACACACCGGTGGCCTACGGAGCCGATATTATGGGCAACTTGGCTGTAAAGAAGTACAGCGCGGATGGTCAACTGCTGATGTCGCGCAGCCTCACGGGCAACGTGGCGGTCTACCAGATCGAAACGGATTCTGCGGGCAATCTTTATCTCTCGTTGGGGTGGATGGGTGGCATCGTGCTTGACAGCGTGGCCCTTATCTCGGCGGCAGACGGGATACAGCCGTTGCTGGTGAAACTCGACCCGAATGGGGCCGTGCTGTGGTACCACACCCCCGTTATTGAAGACAGCATCGTGCAACAGTGCCGCGCGCTAGTTGTCGACACGGCCGACAATGTCTATTTGGGTTATGGCGATTTCATGAACAGCTATATCGATGCGTTTTCACCCAGTGGGGCCCTGCTTTCGCATATCGAACAGTTGGGCGTGCGGTCTGTTTCTTCGTTGGCGATCGATACGGCGGGCAACCTGTATACGGCCGGCTCATGTGCTGATATGACCAGTTCGTTTGGCGGCGTATCGGCTACCACGCCCTTGGCCTATAATCTTTATGTCGCGAAATACAACGCAGCGGGCGCCTTTCAATGGGCGCGTTTTATTGAAGACATCACCTGTGCGAACCCGCATGTGAAGGCCCGCCAACCGGATGAAGTCTACTTTTGCGGTGACCTGAACGGCAGTTTTAACTTTGGTACTATAGAAGTAGGTGGCCCGGCGTTCGGGGCCGATTTCTTTATAGCGCGCCTTAACGCAAACGGCGATTTTATGTGGGTGCGGGAAGTGCCGGGTAACGGCGATATGCCTGCCGCGGGTGAAGCTATCGCGGGCAACCGGAATCCGTTGGCGCTTGACGCCGAGGGTAACGTTTTTTTCGCGGGACGCACGCGTTATAACATCCAATGGAACCCGACCACCGCGTCGACGGCCGGCATGGACTACCAGGTTTTGGTGTTGAAACTGGATGCAGACGGGAACGTGTTGTTTGCGAAAACGGCCGGAGGCGAATGGGCGGACCGGGCGGACGGCATTGCGATTGCGCCAGACGGAAGCGCGTATGTGTCGGGTATGGCGAATGGAAGCGCCGTATTTGACACTCTTTCACTCACTTTTGACGCCTTTCCGATGTATCCGTTTTTAGCGAAACTCAGCACGACGCTTGACGTATCATCTCCGCTTTCTACTACACCCCGCTGGTATCCGAACCCGACGACCGATGCAATCCGGTTGGATGTTCCACAGTCGTTGCGCGGTCGTATTTACAACTCTCTCGGGCAGGCGGTACAGGATTTTACCGTGGCAGGCGGTCAGCCCTTGTCATTGAACGGACTCGCCAGCGGTCTTTACTTCGTTGCTGCAGAAGGGCTGCCGACACAGAAAATCGTCAAGAACTGAGCATTCTGTAATATACGGGGCGTATCGTGTAAGGAGGCCCTTGGTGTCTCGGTTTACCTTTGGGAATGATCCAAATACCTTCTCAAATGAAAACGATGACTTCAGATAACGGCACCAAACGCCCTTTCTCCAAAATTGACGCATCGGGCACTGACCCTAATCGCTATGCGAGTGTCAGCAATGCCCAGGAAGCGGAACCGTATACGCACGAGCCCAACCGGAATCCGAGTGTGATCCCCGGACTCAAGGCCAATGTGAGCCTAGTGGAACGCATCGTAACGGCTGCCGCCGGCACCTACCTGCTGTATAGCGGCCTGTCGGATAAACCGAAAAGCACTTTGAAAACCGCCGCCGGTAGTGTTTTGCTGGCGCGCGCCGTCACGGGTTATTGTCCGGCGTATGCCCTGGCCAGGAAAAACGGTAAAGGCGGACAGAACGTCAACATCCGAATGACCATAGCGATTGACCGCCCGGCGCAGGAGGTGTATGACTTTTGGCGCAAACTCGAAAACCTGCCGCGTTTCATGAGCCATCTTGACTCGGTGCGCGAAATTGACTCCCTCACATCTGAATGGACGGCCAAAGGGCCGGCGGGTATCGGGCATGTGAGCTGGAAAGCCCAGATTTTGATGGATGAGCCCGGGAAGTTGCTCAGTTGGCATTCGCTTCCGGAGTCGACCGTGGAAAATGCCGGGAAGGTCTATTTCCGGGATAACGACCGCGGCGGCACTGAACTCGATGTGACGCTTTCGTATCACGCGCCCCTGGGGATGGCGGGCGAAGCGGCTGCGCGTTTGCTGAACCCTCTCTTTGAAAAGATGGTGCGCAGCGATATTGAAGGACTCAAAAATTACCTGGAAAACGAACGCACCTAAACCGCACTCCATCGCTTTTTGATAGGAAGACACCGGATTCGAAATGATCTGGTGTTTTCCGCATATAACCCATTCTACCTATGCAAAAAAAAAGAAGTTCGTTTCTGTCGGCGGCCTGGTGGCTCTTGCGGACGAGCGCGATTCGGTTTTCAAACGACCGCGCGCTTAAATTGAGTGCCGCATTGTCGTATTACACCGTGTTCTCAATGGCGCCGTTGCTATTGTTGCTGATTTCGCTGACCAGCCTGTTTTTTGGACGGGATGCGATTGAAGGGCATGTCTTTGCGGAAATCAATGGCTTGATCGGTCCGGAAGCGGCGGCGCAGGTGCAGGAAATTATCCAGAATATGGAGCTGTCGGGCACGACGTATACGGCGTTGGCGATTGGCTCGGTTACGGTGTTTATAGGCGCTACGTCGGTGTTCGGTGAGATACAGGATTCGATTAACTGGATCTGGAAAGTGAAGGCGAAGCCGAAGCGCGGTTGGCTGAAATTGCTGACGGATCGGTTGTTGTCGTCGTCGTTGATTATTGGACTGGGCTTTTTGCTGATTGTGACGCTGATTGTCAATGGTGTATTGGCGGCAATCAGTGACTATCTGATGCGCTATTTTCCAGACACAACGGTAACCCTGTTACACCTGGCGAACCTCGTGTTAAGTTTTGGGGTGATTACGCTGCTTTTTGGAGTGATTTTCAAGGTGCTGCCGGATGCGAAAATTGCGTGGAAGCATGTTCGGATCGGGGCGTTTTTTACGGCTTGCCTTTTCTTGCTGGGGCGTTTTTTGATTGGGTTGTATTTGGAGAAAACAGGCGCGGCGAGTCCGTATGGCGCCGCGGGGTCGTTGATCCTGATTTTATTATGGGTGTACTATAGTGCCATTATTTTGTATTTCGGCGCGGAGTTCACCAAAACGTATGCGGAGTATGTGGGCGCGCGGATTGAGCCGGCCGATTATGCCGTGTATGTAGAGGAAATTGAGAAGGAGCGCGACGTGGTTGTGTTGCCTTTTACGAAAGCAGACAAGTTGAAAGAACCTAGTTTAAAGAAACGATGAAAGCAAAACCACATGACTGGGATCGGGAAAGAAGCCACAATCCTGATTTAGATGTTACCTTTCACCAAAGGCCGGTTCCGGATCGCAGCGGAGAGGGGACGGAAGAGGCGGAGGAAGAGTCACAGTCGCAGTCGCAGAGGTAGGCGTAGTTGCGGAAGTAGGCAGACGCAAAGATAACTGTGGGGTGCATAATGTACCTTAATGACATTTGTGGAGCCGCGAAGGCACGAAGGCGCGAGGTGTGACGGATAGGGGTGTATGTTGGCTGACTGAAAAGTGGATCATTTGATAGGCGCGTTGCCGCGAAGGCACGAAGGCGCGAGGTGTGACGGATAGGGGTGTATGTTGGCTGACTGAAAAGCGGATCGTTTGATAGGCGCGTTGCCGCGAAGGCTCGAAGACGCGAGGTGTGACGGATAGGGTGTATGTTGGCTGACTGAAAAGCGGATCGTTTGACAGGCGTGTTGCCGCGAAGGCACGAAGGCGCGAGGTGTGGCGGATAGGAATGGATGTTGGCTGACTGAAAAGCAAATCGTTTAATAGGCGGGTTGCCGCGAAGGCACGAAGGCGCGAGGTGTGACGGATAGGGATGCTGTTGGCTGACTGAAAAGCAAATCGCTTAATGGGCGGGTTGCCGCGAAGGCACGAAGGCGCGAGATGTGAACGGATAAGTGACTGTTAGGAATAAAAAATGCGGGGGGATTTGCGGAGAACGGTGTGCAGAAACGAGGAAAGAGCGACGAACGCGCACGGACTTGGACACCCCGCTTTCGGGTAGGTTCCGTTTTGTGGATTCGACTACTGACGACTGCCTACTGACAACTGCTTACTAATCCGGTTCCGACCCCAAAACTTTGGCAACTAACCCCTATATTTGCCGGATGAACGGTTTCGTGTTTGGAACACGGACCGCGTGAGGGATAGAAGCGGCAGCCCCCGACGAAAGGAGGGGCTACAGCGGATAGCCCGACGGCGCGCACAGAGACTGCGACCACGAGTGGAACGTTTCTTCGCGCCGGCACGCCCCACTTATAAATTGGAAGATGAAGAACATCCGGAATTTTTGCATTATCGCGCACATTGACCACGGGAAATCGACGCTGGCCGACCGCCTGCTCGACATGACCCAGACGGTGACGGCGCGGGAGGCGCAGGCGCAATTGCTTGACAACATGGATTTGGAGCGCGAGCGGGGGATTACGATCAAGAGCCACGCGATCCAGATGGAATATGTGTATAAGGGAGAGACGTATATCCTGAACCTGATCGATACGCCGGGGCACGTCGACTTTTCGTATGAGGTGTCGCGGTCGATCGCGGCCTGCGAGGGGGCGTTGCTGATCGTGGACGCAGCGCAGAGTATACAGGCGCAGACGATCTCGAACCTGTATCTGGCGTTGGAAAACGACTTGGAGATTATCCCGGTGCTGAACAAAGTCGACCTCCCGAGTGCGAACCCTGAGGAGGTGAGCGATGACATTGTGGACTTGCTCGGCTGTAAGCTGGAAGACATTATACCGGCCTCGGGTAAGACCGGGTTTGGTGTAGATAAAATACTGGAAGCCATCATTGAGCGGATCCCGGCTCCGAAAGGGAGTCCGGATGAGCCGTTGCAGGCCTTGATCTTCGACTCGGTTTACAACCCGTTCCGCGGTATTGAGGTTATCTTCCGTGTGAAGAACGGCGAGATCAGGAAAGGCCAGAAGATCAAGTTCATGGCGACCGGAAACGAATATTTTGCCGATGAGATCGGTACGCTGAAACTCAACCAGGTGCCGAAACAGGTGATTTCGGCCGGAGATGTAGGCTACCTGATTTCGGGTATCAAAGAGGCGCGTGAGGTGAAGGTGGGCGATACGATTACGGACGCGAAAACCCCCACCCAGGCGAGTATCTCGGGCTTTGAGGATGTAAAGCCGATGGTATTTGCGGGGATTTACCCTGTGGATACGGAAGACTATGAAGAACTGCGGGCGTCGATGGAGAAACTGCAGTTGAACGACGCGTCGCTGGTGTTCCAGGCGGAAAGTTCGGCTGCGTTGGGCTTTGGCTTCCGTTGCGGCTTCCTGGGCATGTTGCACATGGAGATCATACAGGAACGACTGGAGCGCGAGTTCAATATGACGGTGATTACCACCGTTCCGAACGTATCGTACCTGGCGTATACGAAAAAAGAGCCGGAGACGGCGCTGATTGTTAACAACCCGTCGGACTTGCCGGAACCGTCGCGACTGGACCGTGTGGAGGAACCGTTTATCAAGGCGACCATCATTACGAAATCGGATTATGTGGGCAATGTGATGTCGCTGTGTATTGAAAAACGCGGGCAGATCACCAACCAGACCTATCTGACGCCGGAGCGTGTGGAACTGAACTTCGACATGCCGTTGGCGGAGATCGTATTCGATTTCTATGACCGGTTGAAGACCGTTTCGAAGGGTTACGCATCGTTTGACTACCATCCGATCGGACTGCGGACGTCGAACCTTGTGAAGGTAGACGTGCTGTTGAACGGTAATGGTGTGGATGCGTTGTCGGCGTTGATCCATGCGGACAATGCGTATACGATTGGCAAGAAAATGACCGAGAAGCTGAAGGAGCTTATCCCGAGGCAACAATTCGATATTCCGATACAGGCGGCCATCGGGGCGAAGATCATTGCCCGTGAAACGGTGAAAGCCTTACGGAAAGACGTAACGGCGAAGTGTTACGGTGGTGACATCTCGCGGAAGCGTAAACTCCTCGAAAAACAGAAAAAAGGTAAGAAACGCATGCGCCAGGTCGGTAATGTGGAGATTCCGCAGGAAGCGTTTATGGCGGTGTTGAAGTTGAATGATTAGAAGGGAAGTCCCTGAGCGCCTGAGCGCCTGAGTCCCTGAGAAGTTGGGAAATTGAGGGTTTAAATAGAAAAAGCGCCGATTGGCGCTTTTTGTTTTTAGTAGTTGATCTTCTCGAGGCGGAGTTCGGATTTTTTCCCTTTTTCATCGAAGTCTTCCATCAACAGCAGGTATCCTTTCTTGGCATTCCAAGCGTGGATCGTGCTGGTTTCGGTTTTAAGGTCAAGTGTCTGACGGGCGAACTTACCGTCGGCGTAGGAGACGATGCCGAAAAGGGTATTCTTCTTGCGGTTTACGGATCTTTTCTCGTTATCACTAAAATAGAAGAGGTATTCGTCATCGTCCATTGTCTGGTAGGTCATGAAGTCGAATAGCCCGTAGGCTTTGATGGTGCTACTGTGTAAGTCCAACCCGGGAAATTTGTTCCTGAATTTCGGTACTTCAAACACCTCTTTCGCCTGCAGCTTGTCGTCGAGTAAGAGGTAATACATATTATTGGTGACGACCGGTTTATTTCCAAAAGTTTCGGCTACGGCGATGATGTTGCCGTTTGAAAGTGGCAGCATTTTATGTATGTACATATAGCCTTCCTTCTCGACCCGCCCCCATTCGTTGATGGGGATCCTGTCTACAAGTGATGTCCAAAGCATGCGTTGGCTGTTAAGGAGCTGCCCGGTCTTCTTGTCGAACTCGAACTGGAAAAGGCCGATGTTATGAGTATCGTCGACAAATCCACCTTTTGTTTTCTTGGAGAAATTACCCATTACGATGATTTTGTCGGCGGTGAGTTTCGTGTCTATCTCCCGATAGGCATACTGCTCTATATCAGGCAGGTGATATTCGTTAAGCACTGCCCCGGTAGCGGTGGAAAGGATAAAAATCGAATAATCGTTTATGAACGCATTCGATTTATTGCTGAAATGATTGAAAAAGACCACTACATCCTTGTCTGACTGACTGAATCCCGGATTGTTATGGCGTGGATTTTTCACTCCTTCATCGTCGTATACCCACCGCCAGGTTTCTTTCATGTCGTCGTCGAACCGCGCGATGTACTGTTGGGTACTGCCTTCTTTTTTATTGGTAGATAAGGACCAAACTACTAAACCCACTCCGTCCATTATAACGGTTTTTTCCGAAATGGTTTCTTTCGCGTCTCTCATCCTTCGACTTGGTTTCGGATTGAGTTTCATTTCCCCTTTGTTGAAAATGAAGGGATCGCTCATTACATTGGTTTTGAGGTCGAGGATCCGATACCGTTGAAAAATCCCAACTCCACCTAAAACATCGCTGAATTCCAGTAAAAGTTTGTTGCCGTATAGCTGGGCTTCCACATTGATGGATCCTGCTGTGAACAACCACGATTCAAACTTCATTTCCTGGAGAAATCCGTTGGTTACTTTTTCAAGGTTTTCGTCCAGCACCACGTATTCAAGTTCATAGGTTTCCTTCGCTATTTTGTCAGTCTGGAACAGCAGGATATAGCCCCTTATGTTGTTGTTGAAATCGTAAATCTCCTCGTAGGAATACAGTTGCCCGCGCGACAGGTTTTCCAGTGTCCTCACCTGGGCTGACAAAAAGAAAGGCAACAACAGAAACAGGATAACGATTTTTCTCATGATTGGAATTGGCCGATCAGCACGTCCAAATCGGCAAGTTTAATGTTTTGTATAAAAGTGATAAAGCGGTTGAGGCTGTCAGAATTGTCTTTACGGTCTACTTTGGGTAGGTAGCGGTTGAGCGTATAGGTGACCCTTGCGTCTTTCAGCTTCCTGAGATCCGTAAGGATGATGTCTTTCAGAACCGCATCGCCGGGGTTCCGCTTGTAAAGCTTGAGTGCCTCGTAGAGGGACAGTCCATACGACTCGCTTGAAATTTGGTTGTACAAACTCTGGTAGGCGCTGTTCTTCCGAAAGGCATCAAAGCGCGGTGATATAGTGCGGACCAACGGCTGAGATGGCGTTTGTTTCTTCAGCAGGCTGAGCCGTACTTCACAGGCGGGATGCGTTCTCAATGAATCAGGATCGAAGCGTTTGTCTTTGTCGTATCGGGTGAACAGGCTTTTTTCCTCTTCGAAGTACCGTTCTTTCAGCCGGAAGTCGGAGCGATCAAAAATTGCGTGATAATCCGCTAGTGTGAGCGAGTCGCGTTCTTCGTCGGCAATAGCGAGTTTTTCGAGGGTGCTGATACCCGACGGCAGGTTCCGTCTGGTTTTTTGGTAAAATACCATCCCGATGGAGTCGGCTTCAATTTCATGCTGGCGACGTTCTTCGTAATTCTGATAAACGATTGATTTCAGGAGGCCTGTAGACATCCTTCCCTTTCCGTATTTCTGTTTGCGTATTTCTTTGGTCTTGGCGATGGTTTCTTCTGAGGTTGAAGCCTTTGCGAAGGAGACAATGCCATTGCGGACATGATTTAGGTATTGGTGCCCGATTTCATGTGACATCACAAATACGAGTTCGTCTTCGTTCTCAAGCGCCAGGAAGAGCCCGTAGTTGATGACCACTGTCCCGTCTCCGGTATTATAGGCGTTGACGGAAGGATCTTTTGAAAGCAGGATACGATAGGCAGAACGATCGAGGCCATTTTTCTCGAGTATCTCGTCCAAAAGCATACGCAGATAACCCAGGTACTCGTCATTGCAGATAAAATCATTATCGGTGATTTTGTCGATGAAATCTTCCTGAAGTTCCGCGTAAACCGCGCGTACAACGGCCTTCTGAGCCGTCGACTCAAAGTTCTGCCCCTTTAAGAATGTCTCGAATCTTTTTTTGTACTCCTCTTTTAGCCAACTTCGGCAAGCGGTGTAACCGGCAGTGTCGATTGCTTTGAAACCTTCCTGTGCAGACAGACAAGACGACACCAACATCAAAAACCATAATACGTACTTTTCCATGTACGAAAATCTTAATATGCCCCAAAAATAGGTTTTTTGAGACGTGCAGCGTCGTGTATTGCAAAAATTATCGCGCCGACAACCACGCGAATAACCGCTTCACGTCGACTGCCTTAAACAGTTGTGTCCCGTCATTCATGGTGGCGGCCGATCCGCAGGCGACGCCCCATTGGAGTACTTCTTTTAATGGTTTGTTTTGGGAAAGCGCCCATACCATGCCGCCTACCATACTGTCGCCCGCACCGACGGTTGAGCGTTTGTGGACATTGGGTGCGGGTACGAAATGTGTTTCGTTCTTCGACACGAGATAGGCACCCTGCGGGCCTAACGACACGACAATAATCGCTGCTTTACCGGCATCGACCAGCGTGCGGGCTGCGTCGTCGGCTTCGTCTATTTCAAGGCGCGCGGTGCCGACCAATTTGGCCAGCTCGCCAACGTTGGGTTTGGCCAGGAAGACACCGGCATCGAGGGTTCGGGCGAGTGCTTCTCCGGAGGTATCGACGATGAAGCGCCCGCCTTTTTCCGCCACTCGTTGGGCGATTTGGGCGTAGAAGTCAGGGGTCAGTCCTTCGTTGAGACTACCGCTTGCGACGACGTAGGGCGCTGGGTTGGAGGCGATCTTTTCCAGGAGTTGGTGTTGCTCGTCGGCCGTCAGTTCAGAGCCGGGGAAGCCGAAGCGGTATTGGGCGTTGCTGCCGGTTTCAAGTGCGATCAGGTTCTCGCGGGTGCTGTTTTGGGTGCGGATGACATCGGTGGGGATGCCTTCCCTTTCGACCAGGCGCTGGAGCAGATCGCCCGATGAACCACCAGCCAGAAAGAGGCATAGGGAATCGCCTCCCAGCCGCGAAATCGCCTTCGAGACATTGATGCCGCCTCCCCCTGCGTCATAGTGGGGTGGGGTGCACCGAATTTTCTGTTCGGGAATGAGTCCGGTAAAGGTCGTGCTTTTGTCAAGCGACGGGTTGACGGTAACGGTCAGTATGGCGTGGTTCATATGGTAACTTTCCCCTAAGTTCGGAAAAAACGGAGCGGTATCCAAGTACATTTCACGTGGGGTAGCACGTGGGGCTTTCGTATCTTTGCTACCTATCTGAAAATTATGATCGAAGACAAAAATCCGCAGCGTACCCCGCTTTCCCAATTGGGCGAGTTCAAACTCATTGAGCTCCTCACCCAGCGATTCGAATTGAAACGGC
>DATGXZ010000199.1:0-9610 GCA_035298445.1 Flavobacterium sp. | reverse complement strand
CATTGCAAACCCTATCGATTTATAACGCCGTCGCCAATAACGGCGAAATGGTCAAGCCGTTGTTCGTCCGGGAAATCAAAGAGTGGAACAAAACAATCAAGAAGTTTGACAAGCAGGTGATTTGCCCTAAGATCGCATCGGATGCCACCCTGAAGAAAGTACGGGCGGTATTGGAAAACGTGGTCAGGAAGGGAACGGGAAAAGCCTTGTATTCACCCAACTTCTCAATGGCCGGAAAAACCGGCACGGCCCAGGTCGACTATTACAAAGGAGAAGGGAAACTGTATTACGCGTCATCGTTCGTCGGGTATTTCCCGGCTGATAATCCGAAATATTCCTGCATTGTGGTCGTACACAAACCTTCTACGGCCAAAGGTTACTACGGTGCGGATGTGGCGGGTCCGGTGTTCAAACGGATCGCACAAAAGATCTTTACCGATTCTCCTTCGATGAATGAGGTTCGGAACCTCAAGCAACGCAATCCGCTTCAGGATAAAAATTTTGAACGCTATGACGCCCAGGTCGTATCAGGACGCAAAACAATCCCCAACCTGAAAGGCATGGCCGGAATGGACGCCGTGGCCCTTCTGGAAAACCTCGGCATGAAAGTGCGGGTCATCGGGGTGGGTAAAGTGCGTAAACAATCCCTGAACCCGGGTGAAAGCATACAGAAAAACACCACTATAACACTTGAATTATCGTGAGTATTCTTCGCGACATACTATATAAAGTCAGTATCGACGCTGTAAAGGGAGCGACAGATATCCGCATCCGTCAGATTGACTTCGATTCCCGTAAGATCGGGGAAGGCGATGTGTTCGTAGCCATTCGCGGTGCGGTATCCGACGGGCACGCGTATATCGACACGGCCATCTCGCAAGGTGCGATCGCCGTGGTGTGTGAGACCCTTCCCGAAACGATCGTGGCCGGCGTGACCTATGTTCGCACGCCCGATGCGCATTCAGCCCTGGCGTTTATGGCCGCGAACTATTATGGAAACCCGTCTCACGACCTGAAACTCACCGGCATCACCGGCACCAACGGAAAAACAACCGTGGCGTCGTTGTCGTACCAGTTGTTCCGTAAAGCGGGCTTCAAAACCGGACTGATTTCAACGGTGCGGATC
The DNA here is from genome assembly GCA_035298445.1 of Flavobacterium sp. Taxonomy (GTDB): domain Bacteria; phylum Bacteroidota; class Bacteroidia; order Flavobacteriales; family Flavobacteriaceae; genus Flavobacterium. Next base: position 8,484 of record DATGXZ010000199.1, on the reverse strand, counting down.
ATGGTAGACGATGTCGAATACAAAGCGACGCATACCACTCCCGATTCCCTTACCATCAACCGCTACCTGCGGGAAATGGTCGACGCCGGTATCGATTATTGCTTTATGGAAGTCAGTTCGCACGGCATCCACCAAAAACGGACGGAAGGCCTGCAGTTTGCCGGCGGCGTGTTTACTAATTTATCCCACGACCACCTTGACTACCACGCCACGTTCGCCGAATATCGCGATGTGAAAAAGGCGTTTTTCGACCACCTGTCGCCGTCGTCTTTTGCGCTCACCAACCTCGACGACCGCAACGGGCTTGTCATGTTGCAGAATACCTATGCCCGCAAACGGACGTATGCACTGAAATCGTTCGCCGATTATAAAGCGCAAATCCTGGAGAATCAGTTATCCGGACTCTTGCTCAAGATCAACGACCAGGAAGTTTGGGTTCGCCTCATCGGCACCTTCAATGCCTATAACTTGTTGGCTATTTATGGCACGGCGGTGGAGTTGGGATTGGAACCGCTGGAAGCCCTGCGCCTATTGTCGGAGTTGGAAAGTGTGTCGGGCCGCTTCCAGTTTATCGTATCCGATTCGAAGATTACGGCCATCGTCGATTACGCCCATACACCCGATGCGTTGGAGAATGTCTTGAAGACGATCAACGACATCCGCACCCGCAACGAACAGTTGATTACGGTGGTAGGATGCGGTGGCGACCGCGATAAAACCAAGCGTCCGGTCATGGCGGATATCGGCTCGTCTATGAGCGACAAGTTAATATTGACGTCGGATAACCCGCGAAGCGAAGATCCCGATGACATCATTGCCGACATGGAAAAAGGTGTGCAACCGCAACATTACAAACGTACGATTGCCATTACCGACCGTCGTCAGGCTATCAAGACCGCCTGTCAGCTTGCCAACCCCGGCGATATCATCCTGGTAGCCGGTAAAGGCCACGAAAACTATCAGGAAATCAAAGGTGTGCGCTATGATTTCGACGATATGCAGACCGTAAAGGAACTATTGATACAACTAAACAAATAACCGGCTATGCTTTACTACCTCTTCGACTATCTACATAGGGAATCCGGACTCCCCGGAGCCGGTGTATTCCAGTATATTACGTTCCGGTCGGCGCTGGCCATTATCTTTTCACTCGGACTTTCGACGATTTTCGGGAAGCGGGTCATCAACTTCCTTCGGAGGCAGCAGGTAGGAGAGACCATCCGCGAACTCGGCCTCGAAGGACAGAAAGAAAAAGCGGGTACGCCTACGATGGGTGGTTTGATCATCATCGGTGCGACGCTGATTCCGGTGTTGCTGTTCGCGAAACTCAACAATATCTATGTCATCCTGCTCATCGTGACGACCCTTTGGATGGGTACGATCGGCTTCATCGACGACTACATCAAAATCTTCAAGAAAGACAAACAAGGCCTCAAAGGTATTTTCAAAGTGGTGGGACAAGTCGGATTGGGACTCATCGTCGGAACGGTGCTGTACTTCCATCCGGGTGTGACCGTACGTGATGAATCGGGTTCTAATTACCGGTATGAAAACGGCACCCGGATTGAAATCCAACCTTCGGCGCACTACGAGAAATCCACCGCCACTACGATTCCGTTTGTCAAAAACAACGAATTCGATTATGCCGAACTCATCTCTTTCATGGGTGATGACTACCGCAATTGGGCGTGGCTGATTTTCATCCCGGTGGTGATTTTCATCGTAACGGCAATCTCAAATGGTGCCAACCTTACCGACGGTATTGACGGTCTCGCGGCCGGCACCTCGGCGATATCCGTGGTAGCGTTGGGCATCTTCACCTTTGTATCAGGTAACGTCATTTTTTCGAGTTATCTCAACATCATGTACATCCCGAATTCGGGCGAAATGACCATTTTCATCGCGGCTTTTGTCGGGGCGTTGATTGGCTTCCTTTGGTACAACTCCTATCCTGCCACTGTGTTCATGGGCGACACAGGCAGTTTGACCATCGGTGGCGTCATTGCCGTATTGGCGATTGCCGTGCGGAAAGAACTGTTGGTGCCGCTGCTTTGCGGGATCTTCATCGTTGAGAATTTTTCCGTAGTGCTGCAGGTGAGCTATTTCAAATACACCAAAAAGCGGTTCGGCGAAGGGCGTCGCATTTTCCTGATGTCGCCCTTGCACCACCACTACCAGAAGAAAGGCTATCATGAAAGCAAGATCGTGACCCGTTTTTGGGTCGTGGGTATCCTGCTGGCCATTTTGTCGATTGTAACCCTGAAACTGCGATAGGATGAAACGACTCGTAGTATTAGGCGGAGGCGAAAGCGGTGTAGGCACGGCCATCCTTGGAAAAAAACAGGGATACGATGTGTTTGTCTCCGATTTGGGACGGATCAAAGACCACTATCGTGAGGTCTTGAATCTCAACCAGATCGAATGGGAAGACGAGCGCCACACCGAAGAACGCCTGCTGCAGGCCGATGTGGTGATGAAAAGTCCGGGGATTCCGGATAAGGCACCCATGGTCTCCAAACTGCGGGATCGGGGCGTCGCGGTCATCTCGGAAATCGAGTTCGCCGCCGGATTTACCAAGGCGGTGACAGTCGGCATCACCGGCAGTAACGGCAAAACGACGACGACGATGCTGACGTACCATTTGCTGCGCTCGGGCGGACTCAACGTCGGTCTGGCCGGAAACGTCGGCAAAAGTTTCGCGTGGCAGGTGGCGGATGAGAATTATGATGCGTATGTGCTGGAATTAAGCAGCTTCCAGTTAGATGGGATCATCGACTATAAGCCGCACATTGCCGTGTTGACCAACATCAGTCCGGATCACCTTGACCGCTACGAATACAAATACGAAAACTACATCGCCTCGAAATTCAGGATCACGATGAACCAGGGCGAAGACGATTATTTCATCTACGATGCCGATGATCCCGCCATTAGCAAATGGCTGGAAACAAACGATATAAAAGCACAAAAAATACCTTTTTCGATTACCCGGCCACTGCAGACAGGGGCCTCTCTAAACGACCAAACCATGAAACTGCACATCAAAGAAGAGGATTTCTCAATGGACACCAGCCACCTCGCACTCGAAGGCAAGCACAACCTCAAGAACGCCATGGCCGCTGCATCGGTAGCCCAACTGATGAAAATCAGGAAGCAAACCATCCGCGAAAGCCTGTCGAACTTCCAGGGTGTCGAGCACCGATTGGAGAAGGTGCTGAAAATCCAGAATGTACAGTATATCAACGACTCAAAAGCGACGAATGTCAACGCGACCTTCTTCGCCCTCGAGAGCATGACCGTACCTACCGTATGGATTGTGGGTGGCGTGGATAAAGGAAATGATTACACCGAATTGATGCCACTCGTTCGCGAGAAAGTCAAAGCGATTGTATGCCTCGGTGTCGACAACCGCAAGATCATCGACGCATTCGGCGACGTGGTAGACGTGATGGTGGAAGTCGATAACATGACCGACGCCGTCCGTACCTCGCAGCGCCTCGCCGAAAAGGGCGACGCCGTGCTGTTGTCACCGGCATGCGCCAGTTTTGACCTGTTCGAAAACTACGAAGACAGGGGAAAACAGTTTAAGCAGGCGGTGCAGAACCTATAAAGGAATTAGGAGTCAGGAGTTAGGAATCAGGAGCTAAGAGCATGAAGAACATTGTAGCAAGTTTGAAAGGAGACAAAGGCATCTGGTCATTCGTGGCCCTGCTGGCGCTTTTCTCGTTCATGCCGGTGTTCAGCGCCAGTAGTAACCTGGCGTTTATCGGGCAGGGTACGGGCAATACGCTCGGGTATCTGCTGAAGCACTTCGTACACATCGTATTTGGGTTCTTCATCCTTTATAACATCCAGAAAATCCCGTATCACTACTTCCGCGGCATATCCCGCATTTTCCTTCCGTTGGTATGGCTGTTGCTGGCGTATACGCTGTTTTTCGGTATCGAGCAGGGCAGCGCGACCCGCTGGATCCAGGTGCCGTTCCTCGGGGTTTCGTTCCAGTCGTCTTCACTCGCATCGATCGTCTTGATGATGTATGTGGCGCGCTACCTGTCGAAGACCGGTGAACCCGACAACTTCAAATTGTCGCTCTTCAACCTCTGGGCGCCGGTGGCCATCACCCTCATGCTCATCCTGCCGAACAACTTCTCAACTGCGGCACTGATATTCTCGATGGTGCTGATGCTTACGTTCATCGGAGGCTATCCTGCACGGTACCTGGGCATTATTGTCGCTATGGGCGTCGGGGCCTTCATCCTGTTTATAGGCGTGGCGAAGATTATGCAGAAAACCAATCCAGGGCACGTGCCCGGCGTGTTCCAACGCGTCGAAACGTGGGAAAACCGGATCATGAACTATTCGAACAAAGAGAAAGACGAATCCGACGGCGATTACCAGATCGAAAAAGCCAAGACGGCGATTGCAACGGGTGGTATCTACGGACTCGGGCCTGGGAAGTCGGTTCAGAAGAACTTCCTGCCCCAATCTTCCTCCGACTTCATCTTCGCGATTATCGTAGAGGAGTATGGACTTATTGGAGGACTCGGCATCCTGGCACTCTACTTACTGTTATTCTTCCGTTTCGTGGTGGCTGCACACAAAGCCAACTCGCTTTTCGGGAAACTGTTGGTCGTAGGATTGGGATTCCCGATCATCTTCCAGGCACTGATCAATATGGGCGTCGCGACGCAGTTGCTGCCCGTGACCGGACAAACATTACCCCTTATCAGTTCAGGTGGTAGTTCGATATGGATGACCTGCGTGGCACTGGGAATCATCCTCAGTGTAACGAAGAAGGAAGAAGAAATCGCTGAAGAACTCGAAGACAAGGAACGCCGCGAAAAAGCGCTCCAGAAACTGATAGACGAACAGATCGAACGGGATGCACGCGAGGCAGCCCAGACTGATGATGAAGACTACTCAATAGAGGATGCATCCGATAACCCCTTAAAACCGGTTATGCGATGAAGAAACTGAGATTCATATTAAGTGGAGGCGGAACCGGTGGTCACATCTACCCAGCCATCGCGATTGCGGATGAGCTTCGCCGTCGCTATCCCGACTGTGACATCCTCTTCGTGGGTGCCCGGGATAAAATGGAAATGCAGAAAGTGCCCCAGGCCGGTTATCCCATCAAAGGCCTCTGGATTTCAGGCATTCAACGCAGCCTGACGCTCGACAACGCGATGTTTCCCCTGAAGATGTTCTCGAGCTTGCTGAAAGCCCGCACCATCATTCGCGAGTTTCGTCCCGATGTGGCCATTGGAACCGGCGGATTCGCCAGCGGTCCACTGCTGTGGGTAGCGGCTGCGGCCGGTGTACCCACGCTGATCCAGGAGCAGAATTCCTACCCGGGTATCACCAATAAGTGGCTATCGGCCAAAGCACGAAAAGTATGCGTGGCCTATGACCACCTTGACCGGTTCTTCCCTGCGGGGAAAATCGTAAAAACGGGCAACCCAGTGCGTCAGGACCTACTCCAGATCGAAGGAAAACGAGCCGAAGGCCTTGCGCATTTTGGCCTTTCCGAAAGGAAGAAAACGCTGTTGGTATTGGGCGGAAGCCTAGGGTCACGGCGGATCAACCAACTCATTGCGAAGGGAGTCGTCAACATCGCGGCACAGGACGTGCAGGTGATCTGGCAGTGCGGGAAGTTTTACTACGAAGAGTACAAGTCGTACGAGAACGATGCGATCCGCGTCCGCGCTTTCATCGAGCGGATGGATCTTGCGTATGCCGCCGCCGATGTCATCATTTCGCGTTCCGGCGCTTCGTCGGTTTCCGAGTTATGCATTGTCGGCAAACCCGTGATCTTCATCCCGTCACCGAATGTGGCGGAAGACCATCAAACCAAGAACGCGCAGGCCATCGTCGACGCGAAGGGGGCGGTATTGTTGAAGGAAAACCAGCTCGACACCCAGTTTGCCAAGACGTTCACCGATTTATTGCAGAACGAAGCGTGGCAGGCCGAACTTGGGCGAAACATCCGCAGCCTCGCACTGCCGGATGCGACCCGCGATATTGTAGACGAAATCGAACAATTATTAACCAAATAGGATGCAATCCGGAAATTTCCATAACGTCTATTTCATCGGCATCGGAGGCATCGGTATGTCGGCCCTCGCCCGGTATTTCAAAAAGACCGGACGAAACGTAACGGGCTATGACAAGACGCCTACGCATCTGACCGACGAGTTGGAGGGCGACGGTATTTCCGTGCATTTTAATGACGACATACAGGCGATTCCCGCTTCGTTCCGTCCGGAAGACACGCTCGTTGTCGTGACACCGGCGGTACCGAAAGACCATAGCGAATGGAACTATTTCCTGGCAAACGGCTATACCGTGAAAAAACGGGCCGAAGTACTGGGCATCGTAACCCGCGACAGCTACTGCCTGGCGGTGGCCGGTACGCATGGGAAGACGACCACGTCCAGTATCCTGGCGCACATCCTTTTTACGGCGAAAGCCGATATGACCGCCTTTTTGGGAGGAATCGTGGAAAATTACGACTCGAACATCGTAGGCGACGGCACGGCATTCACCGTTGTGGAAGCCGATGAATTCGACCGGTCGTTCCTGCACCTGCACCCCGACGTTGCCTGCATCACCTCAATGGATGCCGACCACCTCGATATTTACGGGGATGATGCCGCCATCAAGGCCTCGTTTACGGAATTCGCCGCCAAAGTAACGGATAAGAGCAAGCTGTTCATTGCGAATGGTCTTCCGCTTGAAGGTGTGACCGTAGCGGTAGAAGAAAAGGCAGATGTGTCGGCGCAGCACGTGCGTATCGAAAACGGGCGCTATGTGTTCGATATCGTCACCTCGAATATGCAGATAACGAATGTGGCGTTTGGCTTACCGGGCCACCACAATCTTATGAATGCCCTGATGGCTTCGGCCATGGCGATGACAGTCGGTGTTTCGGCAGACGACATACGGGCCGCACTGGATAGTTTCCGCGGGGTGCGCCGTCGTTTTTCCTACCAGATCCGGGAACAGGGCTTGGTGTATATCGACGATTACGCCCACCATCCAACGGAAATCGACGCGGTGCGACAAGCGGTTCGCGAGTTGTATCCGGGGAAGAAAATCCTGGCGGTCTTCCAGCCCCATCTCTACAGCCGCACCCGTGATTTCATCGACGGATTCGCGCGCAGCCTGTCGGGTTTTGACAAAATTGTTTTGCTCGACATCTATCCCGCCCGCGAACTGCCGATCGAGGGCGTGACGTCGGATTGGTTGTTGGAAAAAATCGAAAATCCACATAAGGAATTGGTGTCGAAAACCGCCCTTTTCGAGGTGTTGAAAACCAGCGATGCCGATGTATTCGTGACCATCGGCGCCGGAGATATCGGAGAAATGACCGCTGACATAAAAAACGTGCTCCATGAAAAAGCGTAATTGGCGAAATATCTGGATCAATGTCCGTTTGGTGCTGATTTTCATCGGATTATTGGCGCTGTATTCGTTCACGCTGAAACGGAACGAAAGCCGTCCGCTGCGCCGCACCGAAGTGACGTTCGAAGAGCCGAAAACCCGCTATATCACCGAGACCGCGGTTAATAAATTGTTAATAGAAAATAAAACGGCTCCGCGTGACGTCCGGGTAGATGAGGTAGATTTGGGTAGGTTGGAAAAATCCATTGATGCAAACGACATGGTCGAGAAATCGGAAGTGTTCGTGACAATCGACGGTTGCCTCCACGCAAGGGTGAAGCAAAAGACCCCGGTTGCCAGGGTCGTAGGTGAAGAAGGATCGTTCTACCTTGACAATGAAGGAAATGCGATGCCGCTTTCGCCGGTCAGCGCCGCCCGCGTCCCGCTGATTTCGGGCGACTTAACGGCCGCCGACAGCAAAAAATTAGGCGAACTTTTCCGGATGGTCCACGATGATGATTTCCTGAAAAAAAACATCATCGGTGCGCGGATCATGCCCAACGGAAGCATCCTGATGCAGAACCGGAACTACGAATACGTGATCGAGTTCGGGCGAACCATCCACATGCGACGGAAGTTCGACAACTATAAGGCATTTTTCCAGAAGGCCGTTCGCGACAGCCTCCTGGACGACTACCGAAACATCAACCTGAAGTTCATCCGACAGGTGGTATGCACCCGGTAACGCGAACGACAAACGGGCCGGCTTCCCGATAACAAGCCAAAGAGCATAAAAGGCAGCAACAGTACGTCATAACGACCATTATGGAAAAAGAGAACATCGCAGTAGGCCTCGACATCGGAACGACGAAAATCGTCGCCATGATCGGGCGTAAGAACGAGTACGGCAAGCTGGAGATCCTCGGTGTGGGGAAATCGAAAAGCCTCGGCGTGGCGCGTGGCGTGGTGAACAACATCACGCAGACGATCCAGTCGATCCAGCAGGCCGTGGCCGAAGCTGAGAACGATTCGAATTACCAGATCAAGGACTGTGTGGTCGGCATTGCCGGACAGCACATCCGGAGTATCCAACACGCGGAT
>DATGXZ010000198.1:0-1758 GCA_035298445.1 Flavobacterium sp. | reverse complement strand
CCGACAGTAGTTTGGCCTGTAAGTGCAGGGGCACGTTGCCAATTTCATCAAGGAAGATCGTACCGCCCTCTGCCGCTTCGAAGCGTCCGGGTGTATCGGTCTTGGCATCGGTAAAGGCCCCTTTTGCGTAGCCGAAGAGTTCGCTTTCAAACAGCGTATCGCTCAACGACCCCAGGTCAACGTGCACGAACGGCGCGTCTTTCCGGTGCGATTGCCGGTGGATGTGTTCGGCAAAGACGTACTTTCCGGTGCCATTTTCCCCTAATAGCAAAACATTCGCGTCGGTTTTGGCCACTTTTTCCGCTATGGCGTAGGCCTGTCGGATTTTGTCGGAAGTGCCTGTGAAGTATTGTTTGTCCCCGCTGAAGGTCACCGGTTTCCGTTGTCGCTTCCGGCTTTCAGCCAATGCATTATTGACCGTTAGCAGCAATTTGTCGTTGTCCCACGGTTTCATGATATAGTCGAACGCGCCTTTGCGCATCCCTTCAACAGCCGTCTCTATTTTGCCGAAGGCCGTCATCAGGATAACCGCCGTTTCAGGCGATTTTTCCCCGATTTCCTTCAACCAGTGGATGCCCTCGCGCCCGTCTTCAAAACCGATGCGGTAGTTCATGTCGATTAGGGCCACATCCACGGCATGCTGCCCCAAAATCGCATACAATTCCTTCGGATTGGCGGTGGTCAGGACGGTCTCAAACTGTTTTTTGAGCGCCATTTTCGCCGCAAAAAGGATCTCTTCCTGGTCGTCTACCACCACTATGCAGGCCTGTTTTTTTCTCATGGTCGTATCCCACTGTTCGGAAGCGGACGGTCAGTGTCCGGAAATGGACACCCGTCGTTTCGTAATATCGAATTAATTACTTGTAAAACAACTACTTGCATTTTATTTTTTTACTGGCACGGTTTTGCTAAAAGGGCGTATCAAAATCGCAATATGGACACTGTCATCCCTCGTAAAAGTAAAAAAATTCGCTTCGTAGCCATAGGCGCCGCCGTGATTTTATTGCTCGGCGCACTCAGCTGGATGGCGTTCTCAAGGAAGCGGGAACTTGACGTCGTAGCGAGTGAGGTGCTGATCAAAACAGCCTCGGTTGAGCCCTTTGAAGATTTCACCGTGTTCAACGCCCGGGTTGAGCCCTTGCAGACGATGCTCGTGAACGTATTGGAAAGCGGATCGGTGCAACAGATTTTTGCCGAGAACGGTTCCGTCGTTGAGAAAGGGCAACCGTTGGTGAAACTGTATAACCCCAATTCCGAACTCAGTTATATGAACCAGGAGACGGCCGTCATCGAGCAGATGAACAACCTGAACAACGGCAAGCTCAACATCCGCAACCAGGAATTGAGCCTCACGAAAGACGTTTCTTCCATCGAACACGACTATAATGAAGCGAAACGGTTATACGACCTCAATTCCGTGCTGTTCGACAAAGGCGTGATATCCCGCAATGACTGGAACATCACCAAAGAAGCCTACCGTTACCAGTCGGAGCGCCGTAACCAGATCCTTGAGGGTATCAGACGCGAGAAGGCCAGTAACCGCATCCAGATCGCGCAGATCAACCGTTCGCTGGCGACTATGGAGAAAAGCCTCGCGATCATCCGGGCTAACAAGAACAACCTGCTGGTATTGGCGCCGGTATCGGGAACGCTGACGTCGTTTGAGCCTGTACTCGGGAAACAATATGGAGGCGGCGAAACGCTCGGCAAAATCGACTTAAAAAAAGGCTACAAGCTGACGGCTGAAGTCGACGAATT
>DATGXZ010000197.1:0-5057 GCA_035298445.1 Flavobacterium sp. | reverse complement strand
ATATGAGAAAGATGCGAATGATCGCCCTGCCAGCCTTGCTGTTGCTGGCGGCGGGTGTGCTCGTGTATGGAGTGAAAGCGGTAGAAGCCACCACCATCGCGAAAGAAGGAAAGAAAACGTATTTCCCGGAGAAAGTGGATTTTGCGGGCGAAGTCACGCCCCTGCAGATAGCCGACGTTCGCGAGCGTTTCGAACGTGAACTCTTGGTGAACGCCAACCTGGACGCGACCACCTTGCTGATCATCAAGCGGGCGGCGCGCGTTTTTCCGGTCATCGAACCTATTTTGGCGAAAAATGGCGTACCGGATGATTTCAAATACCTGGCCGTGATCGAAAGCGGACTCGTAAATGCCGTGTCTCCCGCCGGGGCGCGTGGCGTTTGGCAGTTTATGCCGGAAACCGCGAAAGAACGCGGAATGGAAGTGAATGAAGTGGTCGACGAACGCTACCACCTCGAGAAATCAACCGAAGCGGCCTGTCGCTATTTACTGGATGCAAAAGCGAAATTCGGTTCGTGGACGCTGGCCGCCGCATCGTATAATGGAGGTGTCAACGGTGTGAACAAACAGATTGGCATACAAAAGGTTACGAACTACTACGACCTGTTGCTGACAGATGAAACGTCCCGTTATGTCTTCCGCATCCTGGCCCTGAAGGAAATCATGCAACATCCGGATCGATATGGTTTCATCGTAGCGCCACACGACCTATACCAACCCATTCCGGTGCGGACGATTGAGATCGATTCGTCTATTACCGATCTTGCCGACTTTGCGTTGGCGCAGGGCATCAACTACAAAGTGTTGAAGATCCACAACCCGTGGCTGCGCGACCGGAAGCTGCTCAACACGGCTAAAAAGAAATACGTGCTCGAAATCCCAACCAGCGGTTATTAGTGGAACATCCGGTGGTATGGGCGCTGGTCGGTTTCGTCATCGGTACGCTGGGTACGCTGATTGGTGCCGGCGGCGGATTCATCCTCGTACCCCTACTTATAATCGTTCGTCCCGATCTCGATCCGGGCACGATCACCGCGATTTCGATGGCAGTGGTCGCAGCGAACGCGATTTCCGGATCGGGTGCTTATATGTACAAACGCCGGGTCGATTATAAAGCCGGACTCCTTTTCGCGCTGGTCACCATTCCCGGTTCCATACTTGGTGTATGGACGGTTCGGGTCCTCCCGCGCCACACCTTTGATGTGGTTTTCTCCGTTTTACTGATTGTCCTTGCGGCGTTCCTGCTCGTCCGCGGCGGGAAGAAGAAAACCGTCGCCCCCGTCACCGATCGAAAGGGATGGATACACCGCCGATTGGTCGACCGTGAAGGCGAAACCTTCGACTATTCCTTTAACCTCCGAAACGGATCGCTGCTAAGCGTCGTGGTCGGCTACATATCGCCGCTGTTAGGCATCGGAGGGGGTATCATCCACGTACCGGCCATGGTCGAATGGCTGCGGTTCCCGGTGCATGTGGCGACAGCGACCTCCCATTTTATTCTGGCTATCATGGCAACGGTGACAGTAGCTACGCATTATTACGAAGGTGCATACGAAAACCCTGACGTACAGCAATTGGTGTTTTCGCTTGCGGTGGGCGTCATTCCAGGCGCGCAGTTGGGAGCCTATCTGTCGGGTAAATTGCAGGGAAAAGCCATTATCCGGGCCCTTGCGGTTTCCCTAATATTGGTGGGCATCCGGATTTTACTCAGTGCGTGACTAGCGGCTCGCGCCGGATATCCGATTTCACTAACAGGTTGGAGATGCCTTCGTTATAGGCATCGAAGTTCAGTTGGATCGCCTCCTTGATAGGCGTGCGTTTCGCCACCTGCGGCGGGGGACCGCGTCGTATCGAAATCACCTTCAGGTCGGCGTCGAGGAAATATGTACAAAGGAAGCCGAGTGCATACTTCATGGTTTTCACCATTGCTTCGTCTTTGCTGTAATTCTCACTGGCGTAGCAGACTTCGATATTTCCACTGAACTTGCCCGCCATGGCCTTTACCGCCTGCTTGCGGTCCCAGAACACGACGACGATCTTCAGGTCTTTGCTGTATTTCCGCGCGAGTTTGTTCAGCGCCGCGATTTCCCCTTTATTAAACACACACCAGGTGGCGTAGGTCTGGATCATCACCGGCTTTTTGATCGAACTCAGTTTGAGCTTCCCGCCTCCGAGTCCGAGACGTTTCAGGGAATAATCTTCAAAACGGGTTCCGACCAACTGGTTGTTGACCAGCGTATCGAAAAGAAACTGGCCCTCGGCTGCATCGCCCCGTTCGTAGGCGGCGTTGCTGATCGAATTGTAACGGCGCATGTTTTCCTTCACCGCAGCCGGAAACATCTTCTCGTCTTGCGCCGTCATGGTGGTGACCACCAACAACCCATATACTAAGAAAAGTAGTCTTTTACTCATAATGGTTAAATTTTGTTGGTTTGGGGACTCAAAACTACAAAATTTAACGCAAGATAATCAAGCATTTACCAAAAATTAATCGATATAATGCAAAAAAAGACGATTTCCGGTAAGGGAAATCGTCCAGAAGTAAACGTTAGAAAGTATCAGATTTTCTTCATCTGCTCTTTCATCATCTTGATTTGGTCTTTCAGAAGTCCCTGTTTATCGAGCTTTTTCGCCTCGTTCAACAGGTTGGTCGCCTCGAGTTTCCGGCGGCGCATCATCGCGACACCGGCCAGGTTCAGTTTGGCAATGGCAATATCAGTGCTCATCGAAAGGCCGAGTTCCAACGCCTTCTTAAAGTGCTTTTCCGCCTGGTTCACATTGGTTTGCGAGAGCATGAGTCCGTGCAGGTATTCATAATACCCCTGTTGTTTCCGCACCAGCGCGGTCTGCGGGTTTTTGATATAGCCGAGCCATTTTTGGGCCCCGGCGAAGTCCTGCTTACGCAATTTAAGGAACGCCAATACAATGAATTCGTTTTTGAAGTACAGCAACACGAAGATGCCGGCCAACAGAATCAGGAAAATACCATTGCCGATCTCGCTGTCGATAAACTCGTATACGGCCAGCGCAACGAGCGCCACCGCAAGTATCATTTTGAAAATTTTATTATACATCTGTATCGTAATGAATTAAAGGTCGTTTCAGCGCTTTTGACGGGCCTGTTCCTTCCGTAACGAACCCGCGCCAGACGCGCCGCCAAAGATAGCAAAAACCCACCAAAATATTTTTTTGAAAGCACTTGCCGAAGTGAAAAAGCTTCGTATATTTGCATCCGGTTTCAAAACCAGCCACATCGGCCCACAAATATTGATAGTAAGACATTAAAGATACCTGGCAATGAGCAAAAGAACATTTCAACCGTCAAAAAGAAAAAGAAGAAATAAGCATGGCTTTATGGAAAGGATGGCTTCTGCGAACGGAAGAAAAGTTCTGGCGCGTAGAAGAGCGAAAGGCCGTCACAAGCTGACCGTTTCAAGTGAGCCACGACACAAGAAATAATTTTCTGGAAAAGACAAAACAAGGCGTTACTCGTATAAGTACCGCCTTTTTTTATACCTTGTCGGGAACGATGAACAATGTACGATGAACAATGAATCTTGGTAGGTACGCAATTATCCATTATCCATTATCAATTATCCATTATCAATTATCAATTTCCTTCGTTCTTTACTTTTTGAAGCCAATCCGGCTGTTCGCTTTTAGCTTTCTCCGCAAAAGCCGGTTTTGCAACCGCGCCTCCCGGCTTCCTCCGGTCGCCGTCGCCACGGGCAAAACCACGCTTTTCCGTCAAAAGGCTAACCGCTGCCATCCGGGCTAGGGTGATACGTTCTTCGATCAAGAACCAAGAACCAAGAACCAAGAACCAACAACCAACCAACTCCTAACTCCTAACTCCTAACACCTGACTCCTAACTACTACGTATGCCAAAAGACGCTTCCATCAAATCCGTCCTTATCATCGGGTCTGGTCCCATCATCATCGGGCAGGCCTGCGAATTCGATTACGCCGGTTCACAGGCGGCACGCTCCCTCCGCGAAGAAGGGGTCGAAGTCATCCTCATCAACTCGAACCCGGCGACCATCATGACCGATCCGGCGATGGCCGATCACGTCTACCTCAAACCGCTTACCACCAAATCGATCATCGAAATCCTGAAGGCGCACCCGCAGATTGACGCGGTACTCCCCACCATGGGAGGCCAGACCGCCCTCAACCTCTGCCTGGAAGCCGATGAAAAAGGCATCTGGGCAGATTTCAACGTCCGGATGATTGGGGTCGATATCAACGCCATCAACATCACCGAAGACCGCGAACAGTTCAAGCAACTGCTCGAACGCATTGGTATTCCAACGGCTCCGGCCAAAACCGCTACATCGTTCCTTAAAGGAAAAGAAATCGCCCAGGAATTCGGTTTTCCACTCGTTATCCGTCCGTCGTTTACCCTTGGTGGTACGGGTGCGGCTTTCGTGCATCGCAAAGAGGACTTCGATGAATTGCTGACCCGTGGACTCGAAGCATCGCCCATCCACGAAGTACTCATCGATAAGGCACTCCTGGGTTGGAAGGAATACGAACTCGAACTCCTCCGCGACCAGAAAGACAACGTCGTCATCATCTGTTCGATCGAAAACATGGACCCGATGGGCATCCACACCGGCGATTCGATTACGGTTGCACCGGCCATGACGCTGTCCGATACGACCTTCCAGAAAATGCGTGATATGGCCATCCTGATGATGCGCTCCATCGGCAACTTCGCAGGCGGTTGTAACGTACAGTTCGCCGTATCACCCGACGACAAAGAAGACATCGTCGCCATCGAAATCAATCCGCGCGTATCCCGTTCGTCGGCTCTGGCGTCGAAGGCAACGGGTTACCCGATTGCGAAGATCGCCTCGAAACTCGCCCTCGGTTACTCGCTCGACGAACTCCAAAACCAGATCACCAAATCGACTTCGGCGCTTTTTGAACCGACACTCGATTACGTCATCGTGAAAATCCCCCGCTGGAACTTCGATAAATTCGATGGTGCTGACCGCACACTCGGACTCCAGATGAAGTCGGTAGGTGAGGTGATGGGCATCGGTCGTTCGTTC
>DATGXZ010000196.1:0-3056 GCA_035298445.1 Flavobacterium sp. | reverse complement strand
AGTAACTGAGTAACTGAGTAACTGAGTAACTGAGAAATTGCGGGATGCAAGATACAGCATTCCGGTTTGTGGTGCAATGGCTCCCAGCGAGGTGTCAGCCCGCTATTGTAACCAATGCCCTGAACCATCGTCCCTCAACCTTAACCACGAACCACGAACCACGAACCACGAACCATGAACTATGAACCCTGAACCCCCAACCCCTAACTCCTAACTCCCAATTCCTAATTCCCAACTCTCTTCCGTATCTTTGCCCCATGGAAACGAACAGACAAAAGAAAATAGGAGGCCTCTTGCAGCAAGATCTGGTCGACATCCTGCAGGGGGAAGTGCGCAAAAACGCCATCCCGAACCTGGTGATTTCCGTTTCGAAAGTGGCGGTTACCAGCGACCTTTCCATTGCCAACGTCTACCTGAGCATTTTCCCAAGCGACAAGGCACAGGCTACCCTCGCCGCCATTAAGTCGAACGGGCCGCTCATCAAACACGACCTTGCACAACGCGTACGGCAACAACTGCGCAAAGTGCCGAACCTGCAATTCTTCATCGACGACTCCCTCGAGTATATCGCCAAGATCGACCGTGCGCTTACGGGTGCCGATAACCCACTCGAAAACCCCGAACTGTTGGCCCGTCGGAAAAAGTCCTGACACGTGAATTTCCCGCTCTACATCGCGAAGCGTTACCTTCGGAGCGCCAGCAAGAACAATGCGATCAACATCATCAACCGCATCGCGGCCATTGGCGTCGTAGCGGGTGCGATGGCGCTGTTCGTGGTGATGTCGGTGTTTAGCGGACTCGTCGATTTTAGTCTTTCTTTTTCCAATACGTCCGACCCTGACCTGAAAGCCACCGCCCGCATCGGCAAGACGTTTACCGTTACGCCGGCCCAGGAACAGGCGCTCCGGCAAGTGAAAGGCATCGCGCAGGTGAGCAAAACCGTCGAAGAACGGGTGCTCTTCTCGTTCAAAGGGAAGGAAATGGTCGCCTACCTCAAAGGAACGGATACGCTATATAATAAGGTAAGCACGGTAGAAAAATCCCTGCAGGATGGGCAGTGGTGGACACCCGAAACCATAGAGTGCGTCGTAGGCTATGGCATCCTCGACCGTCTTTCCATCGGACTCGTCGATGCCAACAACTTACTGGAAGTCTACGTGCCGCGACCCGGCAAAGGGGCCATAAATTCACCCGACGATGCCCTCACCACAGCACAACTGGTGCCCGTAGGTTTCTTCGCCCTTAGCGAAGACCTCGACAGCCAATATGTCTTTGCCGACATCCGCCTCGTGCAGGCGATACTCGAATACCCGCCCACACGTGTTTCCTCGCTCGAAGTCGCCCTCGCGCCCGGTGCCGACGAGACCGCCGTACGCAAAGGCATTGCCTCCGTATTGGGTACTTCCCTCACCATAAAGAACCGCGCCGAACTCAACGCCACGCTCTACCGCATGCTCAATACCGAAAACCTGGTGTTGTATCTGATTTTCACCCTCGTTATCATCATCGCGCTCTTCAACCTCGTAGGCGCGCTCACTATGATGATCATCGAAAAACAGTCGAACCTGCGCACCCTTTTCAGCCTGGGGTCGACGTTGCCCGAATTGCGTCGCATCTTCTTTTTACAAGGCACCTTGCTGACGGTTTTCGGTGGCCTACTCGGCATCGCGCTCGGTGCACTGCTCGTCTTTGTCCAGCAACAGTTTGAACTTGTTATGATTACCATGACGCAGCCGTATCCGGTGAAGTTCGAAATGGTCAATGTCCTGATTGTATTTGCCACCATCGGCACATTAGGTACGCTGGCGTCCTTCATCGCGTCACGCCGCATCAGCCCGGCACTCCTTCGCAAATAGGCATAAAAAAACCCGGCGGTTACCGGGTTTCTTACATGTGTCTCGTTTATTTATCGACTGCGTAACGCCGCGCGACCTCCGTCCAGTTGATGACGTTGAAAAACGCCTCGATATAGTCTGGGCGACGGTTTTGGTAGTGCAGGTAATACGCGTGTTCCCAAACGTCCATACCCAAAATCGGCGTGCCGTCGCAGCCCGTGTCTGGCATCAGCGGATTGTCCTGGTTGGCGGTGCTGCATACTTCCAGCTTTCCTCCTTTATGAACACAAAGCCACGCCCAGCCTGAGCCGAAACGCGTGGTGCCCGCTTTCGCGAAACGCGCCTTGAACTCATCGAAGCTGCCGAACTCGCGCTCGATCGCTTCAGCCAGTTCCCCGGTCGGCTTTCCGCCGCCGTTCGGTCCCATGATGCTCCAGAATAGGGTGTGGTTGTAATGACCACCTCCGTTGTTGCGTACCGCCGCATTCTTCATGTCAAGGTTGATCAGGATGTTCTCGATCGTTTTCCCCTCCATGTCCGTGCCGGCAATCGCCGCGTTGAGGTTGGTCACATAGGTATTGTGGTGTTTGGTGTGATGTATCTCCATCGTCCGCGCGTCGATATGCGGTTCCAGCGCGTCGTAGGCATACGGCAGTTTCGGTAACTCAAAAGCCATAATAGTCTGTTTTAAATGGTTTGTAAATATCCTATCAAAGTTACGGATTAATGGCATTCAAAAAAACAACCGATGATTTTTCCGATTTTCGTTTTTTGGGCAGCCTATCCGGCTATCCGCTACAAGCTTTCTCCGATCGCGGGCGGCGGCATCGTCCGGCATCGGCTTCCGTTGGTCGCCCCCGCCGTCCGGCCGCCGAACCGCTCCCGTTCGAAAGGCTTTCCGCTGCTATCCGGGCTGCATCCTTCTATCCTCCAACCACCACAATAATTCCACCAAAGTCGTACATTTACGAGGCAAACACCATGATCTACGAACAGCCTTCCTTTTCCGTTTACGATGCGTCCGCCGGTTCGGGCAAGACCTACACGCTCGTAAAGGAATACCTTCGAATCATCCTCACCGCCGAGCGTCCTGACGCCTATCGCAACATCCTCGCGATCACATTTACCAACAAGGCGGTACACGAGATGAAGTCGCGCATCGTCGATAGCCTGGTCGGCTTTGCTTCCGACACCCCTCCCGAAAAGACGGTCCGGCTCATG
>DATGXZ010000195.1:0-6645 GCA_035298445.1 Flavobacterium sp. | reverse complement strand
GTTTTGTAGATCTTGTCTTCGTCAAGCAGGTCTTCCAGCATGTCGCGGAACTTCGACTTGCCTTTCATTTCAATGATGCGCTCGCGTTTTTCCCGACTTTTCAGGTTGGCGATATAACTGATCGGATCGGCTTCCGGGTGGAACTGCGTCCCCACAAAATACGGGTTGAACCGCACAGCCATGATGGCACGCTCGTATTGCACATGATCCCGTATTTTCTCAAGCGACAGTATCTTCGCTCCCTTGGCTTCAAACACTTTCAGTTTGGGCTGCACCACCTGGTAATCACGCGAATCGATGGTGTAAAACGGGTTCGGAAGTCCTTCAAAGAGCGCATCGTCAAGTCCGTCGGGCGTCTTGTGCACGGGCATAATCCCAAACGACGTCGATTTCCGTTTGGTGATTTCCGCCAACCCAAAATGGTGGCAGGCCATCTGGAAGGAGTGGCAGATGAACAACATATACTTTTTCACTTCCTGTGTGCGGTTCCATTCGAGCAGGCCGTCTACAAAATCGAAATACGCCCTGTCCCAAATGCCGTCGCCGTCAAGCGGATTGCCCGGCCCACCGGTCGAGATATAGATGTCATACCCCTTCATGTCCGGCAGTTCGCCTTTTCCGCGCGTGTCGTACACCTTGAAATCGACCATGGCGTTGAACCTCCTGACGATGTCGATGATGCATCGCATGCCCTGGTTGGGCTCGCCTTTATACATATCCAGAATGGCAACGCGAAGGGACGATTGGCTCATAAGTACGTGTTTGCTTGCAAATATACAAGAAGTTATCAGTTATGGTTCGAACGCCGTGGTCACATCAGAGTCCGCGCACGAACTCCGATGTAATGAAATCCACCACCTTCGTCAGGTCGTTCCCGTTGTCACGGAAGACGGTCAATTGCTTGTCCGACCCCGTACCTTCCCGCAGGATCCGGTGAACGTATTCGATATGTTCCCGCGACCCCAGTTCGTCGACCACATCGTCAATGAACTCGAGCAGTTCCAGGATGAGGTCGCGCGTCGGCACTTCCTGCTGTAACCCGAAATCAATCATGTGGTTTTCGATGCCATAGCGTGCGGCCCGGAACTTGTTCTCACGGATCAGCGCAATACGGTAAATATTGAAGCTTGTATTGGCCTTCGTCAACTTATACAGTTTGGCCACGACGGCCTGGATGAGGGCCACCACGCACATCGTTTCATCCACCGTCAGCATCATATCGCAGATGCGGAACTCAATGGTGTTATAGAACGGATGCAGGCGAAGGTCCCACCAGATTTTCTTCGGATTGTCGATACAATTCGTCTTGACCAGCGTATCGAGGTAGTTGTCATACGACGCTACCGAGTCGAAATACTCCGGAAGGCCCGTGCGCGGAAACTTGTCGAAAACCTTCGTACGGAACGATTTATACCCGGTTTCACGACCTTCCCAAAAGGGCGAATTCGTCGACAGGGCGAAGATGTGCGGCAGGAAGTAACACGCCTGGTTCATCAGTTGCAGGCCGATTTCGCGGGTTTCGATTCCCACGTGGCAGTGCATCCCGAAAATCAGGTTCGAGCGCGCCGCATCCTGCAATTCGTTCACGATATGGTGGTAACGCGGATCGTCGGTAATCGGCTGGTCCTGCCATTTTGAAAACGGGTGCGTGCCGGCGCCGCCTACGATCAATTTTTGTTTTTCCGCCAGTTCGACGATTTTGCGTCGAAGGAATTTGATTTCCTCTTTCGCCTCCGACACACTGCTGCAGATGTTGGTGCCGACTTCCACCACCGATTGGTGCATCTCGGCCTTTACCTGCTCGTTCAGGATGATTTTCGCACCGTCTACAATTTTCGAAAGGTGCGATCGGAGGTCCCGCGTTTGGGGGTCGATAATCTGGTACTCTTCTTCCACACCTAGTGTGAAGACGGGTAATTTTCGCGTAGCCATGGTTATTTTTTTGTCGGGCCGACCGTGTCTTTCACGAAGTCACCCCAGAAAATGTTCGGTTTTCCGTCTTTGTGTTTTTTAGCATAGGAAATGGCCAGTTTGGCGGCTTCCTCCACCACCCATTCGAAGTTCTCCTGGCCCACGGAGGTGAGTTCGGCATCCGGCGCCGGGTTTCCGAAGTCGATGGCATACGGGATTCCGTCGCGCACGGCGA
Source organism: Flavobacterium sp. (assembly GCA_035298445.1). GTDB lineage: Bacteria > Bacteroidota > Bacteroidia > Flavobacteriales > Flavobacteriaceae > Flavobacterium. The sequence continues at coordinate 4,499 of DATGXZ010000195.1, read as the reverse complement.
ACTCCACGGTATTGAAATCATAGCCAAGACCGTTGCAGAGGCGAAGGGTGTAATCCTTGATGGTAGCCAGCAATTTCTTATCGGTATTCGGGTTGTCCACCACATACCGCAAGTGGTGTGGGTTCCGCGGTTCGTACGGCATGATCCGAACGGCTTTCCGTCCGAGGCAATACACCCGGAAATACGAATCAAACACGATCTCTTCCTGCAACAACATCACGAGTTGCCCGGTTTCACGGTGTTTTTCCCAGAATTCCTCGCGGTTTTCCAGTCGGTATACATTCTTCCAACCACCGCCCGCATATGGCTTCATATAGGCAGGGAATCCGACATAGTCGAAGATGGCTTCCCAATCCATCGGGAAGGCGAGGTTGCGGAACGATTTGGCCGTCGTATCCGTCGGGTGTTCGGCAGACGGCAATATGGCTGTTTTAGGAAGCGGTACGCCCAGTGTATCTGCCAGACAGTTGTTGAAAAACTTGTCGTCAGCGCTCCACCAGAACGGGTTGTTGATGACGATGGTGCCCGTAAGTGCGGCATTTTTAAGATAGGTGCGGTAGAACGGCACATCCTGCGAGATACGGTCAATGATGACGGCATAGTCCGTCGCTTTGTTCTGCATGACCTTGTCGATGCTGACGGGTTCGGCCACGATACCTTTTTCGCCTTTTCCGTTTACCCGGTCGATGAACGCCCAGGGAAACGTGTCTTCCATTCCGAACAAAATTCCGATCTTCTTCATTTTAGGTGTTTTAGGTGCTATTAAAAAAATCTGATTCTTGAGAGATAATGCGGGAACATCTCACGCCACACGGGCCAGTCGTGCTGACGGTCCTGCCGCACATCCAGCCAATGGTGCACGTTCTTACCGCTCAATACCCGGCTCAGGCGCAGGTTGGCGTCGAAACAGATGTCCCAGTTGGAGGTGCCCAATACAATGTCCATGTTCCACAATTCATGGTCGTTGAGTCCGGGTAGATAGTCTTCCGGACTGTTGTAATACACATCCGAATTGTGGAAACCATACATGAAATCCTTGATGTCAAAGGCCCCGCTCATCGAAAACATATGGCTCACATAACCCGGGTGCCGAAACGCAAAGTTGGCCGCGTGGTAGCCGCCGAAACTGCAGCCGGCAACGGCGACTTTCCCTGAATAGGTATTGTTCTTCACACGCTCCACAATCTCATGGCAGATCATTTTGTCATACCACGTATGGTTTCGGATCTTATCCGCCGGATGGATGTGCTTGTTGTAAAAACTGTCTTTGTCAATGCTGTCCGGACAAAAAATCTGGACGAGTCCCTGTTCTATAAACCACGAGGCGGCACCCACAAGGCCCTGGTCGCGGTTTTCATGGAAACTTCCCATCGAGGTAGGGAAGAGGATAACGGGATAGCCGGCATGTCCGAAAACAAGCATTTCGATCTCACGGCCCAGGTTCGGAGAGTGCCACTTAAAGTATTCTTCGCGCATAAACTACGTTTGCAACAATGATAAGGAAAATAAACCACAAAGACCAATACAACCGAAGGTTTGGTCGAATTTTGTCATAATTGTGGTATATCCTTTAAAATTTTAGGAAAATTCGAACGCAGGTGGTTTTTTCAACCCCGTCAAATGCGGACGCTTCAACCCGTAGGTCGGCTAGCCGCATCGTTCGCATCGAACAATTGCACCTGGTCTTTCAGTCTTTCGATCAGTAATTGCATCATCCGCTTGTTAAGAGCCGACGAATTCTGGATATACCGCTCATATTCCGCCACCGAGAAAAGGCCGATGATAATCCCTTTTAACGAGTTCCGGAACTTGATATCGCGCTGGATGCTGTGTTCGATAAACTGCAATTTCTTCGCCAACGGAAATTCATGGAACGGCACCTTGCTCTTGGCGACGTAATTCCGGAATACGGAAAGGAAGAGATCGTTCTGGAGTTTCAGGATGGGGCGTAATACGCCATTTTGGAAAATTTCATCGGGGACCGATTCCGGACTGATACGCCCGATCGCTTCGCCCCGGAAACCGCTGAGGAACTGGTCGCGTGATTCCATGGTCTTCGTTTCCCTGAAAGGTACGAACAACTGCTGGTTTGGTCGACGGTCAACCCCGCCGCTGGAGGGGTAGTTATCAAGAAGTTATTAACCGACTACAGCTTGCGTACGTTCACGAGGAAGCGTTGCACCTGCACGTCGATCGCGTTGATGCCGGAAATTTTCAGCTTCACCAGTTTCCACTCTGACGTGGGAGTCAAGCGCACCGTTTTTCCGTTCCAGCTAATATCCACAGGCATGTCGAACCCGGGTTCGGTCGCATCCCAACGGTATTCCACAAACTCACCGCTGCGCCGCAGTTCCAAGACCGGAATCTCTTTGTGGCGAAGGTATTGGTTGAAGACACGTGTCAGGTCCATGCCTGTCTTTTCGTTGAAAAAGCGCACCACGGTTTCGGTGTTGATGATTTTGTGACGGAAGGTCGTACTGAAATCATACAGCAAACTCCACCATTTTCCATCGTCGTTGATGATGTTGCGGATGGTGTTCAGCATATTGGCGCCCTTCGGATACATATCACCCGATCCTTCGCGGTTCACACCGAACGGACCGATAACAGGCTTGTCATTTTCGATATTGCCGCGCTGTCCGAAGTTGTAGGCATCGGCGGCCGCTTTGCCCTGTGTGCATTCTACAAAGACGGTTTCCGTATAGCACGTGAAGCCCTCGTGTATCCACATGTCGGCAATGTCCTCAGATGTGATGCTGTTCCCAAACCACTCATGGCCGCTTTCATGCACGATAATATAATCCCAACTCGATCCGTAGCCCGTGCCCGAAATGTCCATACCCAAATACCCATTGCGATATTGGTTGCCATACGCTACGGCGCTTTGGTGTTCCATGCCGAGATACGGGGTTTCTACGAGTTTATAGCCGTCCTCCGGAAACGGGTAAGGGCCGAATTTCGACTGGAAACAGTCTAGCATCGGCTTGACGATTTCGAAATGCCGACGCGCTTTTTCTTCGTTTTCCCGCAATACATAATAATCGAGGTCGAGAGTGCCATAGGTCTCCCCAAAATGCACATAATCGCCTACGTTCAGTGTGATGTCGTAATTGTTGATGGGGTTAACCACGCGCCACGACCATTTGGTGTAGCCGTCGCCACTGGGTTCCGATTTCACGAAACGTCCGTTCGAAACGCCCATCAGTCCGTCGGGTACCGAGATCGCAATCGTTGCGCCGTCCTCCGGTTCGTCAGACTGCGAGTCTTTCACCGGATACCAAAGGCTGGCACCGGTTCCCTGCACGGCCACGCCGATCCACGGTTTTCCGTTGCCGTCCTGGCTGAATACAAAACCACCGTCCCAGGGCGCGTTTTTGGCAATCTGGGGCGCACCGTGGTAATGGAAACGCAGCGTGTGTTTCGAATCCTTTTCGAGGGGGGTAGGGAAGTTGATAAATACCGCGTGGTACTCCCGCTTGTACTTCAGCTTGCGACCGTCCATTACAATACTGTCGACTTTCATGTTCTCAAATAGGTCGAGTTGGATGCGCGAGGCCGTCTCGTTCATCACAAACGCGACGTCGTTATACCCGCGAAGCGTCTTTTTATCGATATCAAGTCGGAGATCAAGATTGTAGTGCCGCACGTCAAACGCCGTACGTTCGGGTCGAAGCCCGCCCTGCAGCGAGTCTTTCCGGGTGGTTTTTTGAGCGCCCGCCGCAGTTGCGACCAATAAGAGGAGCGCCAGGAAGCGATGTTTCATAGTATATACGTCAACAATTACGGCTGCGCGTTACCGAGGCCTTTTTCTCGTTTGTCCCGAATGTGGTCGAGTACCCAATCCATTTCAACGTCTTTGCCACTCAATCGGCCCGATAGGTTCGGTGGTAGTTCCGTATCTGGCAAAACGCCGTAACCATCGGGTTCGTTCGTATAGATCGTAGCAATTTTCATAAGACCGATCCGGAGGGTGGTTTTGGTGTGGGGCAGCGTAAACACGGGCATTTGGCCGGCCACCGTCCCGTTGTAGGCGCCCCCGGTTTCTTCTCCAACGACGTAGGCCCGTCCCGAACCTTTCAGCAAATTGGCAATAAGGGAAGAAGCGGAGAAACTGCCACCGTTGACCAGCACGTAAACGGGTCCGTCGAAGTGGTTTTCTTTCTTGACCTTGACACGGTCATCAGTGTCGGCGTAAAACTTCCCGTCTTTACCTTTATACACACGGAAGTATTGTACACCATAAAAAATCGGCGCCCCCAGGCTACGGAATACCAGGTCTACGGCTCCGGCTCCATCGAAATAATTCGAATGCAGCAGGCTGGTGCGCGAAGTGACCAATGACGGCCGGCATACCACACGCGTCGAATCGGTCATATAGGAATACAAATCCAATATTTCCGCCAATCGTCCACCCGGATTATCGCGAACGTCGAGGATGAGCGTATGGGCCTTGCGCTCCCGGATGGTTTTGAAAGCCGCTTTATAATATTTGCGATAGT
>DATGXZ010000194.1:0-8377 GCA_035298445.1 Flavobacterium sp. | reverse complement strand
GTAGGCGGGTATGACGATCGAAAGAGTCGTGTCGGGCATGTAGTACGCTTTCGACAAAGCTACGTTTTCAGCCAAGGCCGCGCAATTATTTGGTTATTTTTGTGCGATGTCGATAAAGGAACTTGCGTCGCGCTACCGATACCCACTGCTCTTGCTGTTGGCAGGTGTGGCGGTTTTGGTCCTGTATAATCGGCTGCTCCAACTTGACCAACAAACCTTCTTGTATCCGGATGCAGGCAACTATTTGGAAGCCAGCCGGAATTTGTTCCTGTATCACCGCGGACACCCGTACCGTCCCATCCTGATGGCCTTCCTGAACGGTTTGCCGTATCTTTTTGGAGGAGGCGACGCCGCGGTATTGGAATGGAGTTTTTGGCTGAACGCCGGATGCTGGCTCGCTACGGCTTTGTTGCTATTGCTGCAACTGCGACCTATTCTTGGCGAAAAACGTGCCTTCTGGTGTGCAGCCTGTTTTTTCCTTTTGCCGGGCAGTGCGGTACTGACGTTCCACCTGTTGGCCGAGTCCATCTTCACGCTTTGCCTGGTGGGATTTGTGGGCTTGGTACAGTCGTATAAAGCCAGTGGCAACCTTCGGCATCTCGTCTGGGCACTCGCCCTGGTCACCGCCAGCATGTTGGTAAAGCCCGCCAGTATGTTTCTCGCTGTTGCCGCCGTTCTATGGTTTGCACCGACGTTGTGGAAACTGTGGCGCCGCCGGATCCTATGGCCATTATACGGCAGTTTTCTCCTGATTGCGATACAGGTAGGCGGCCTGCGGTATGAGTTCGGGAATTACACCATCAGCTACATCGATGGGGTGACACTGCACAATTACCTTTTGTCGCGGGCGGTGTGCGAAGCAGAGGGGAAAACGTATTCACAGGAACACAATCCACGCGCCGAGTATCTCTTTTCCCTGTCACCCAGCCAGCAGAAAGAACAGGCGGCCAACGACCTGAAAGACCAGCTCCGTCATCGTTTCCCGTATGTGGTGAAAGCCTATGTGGGCAACCTGTCAGACAATACGTCCCATGGCGCGTATGCCATCAAGGACTGCCAAAACGAACGAAATACAGCGGCGTTTGAGAGAGGAAGAGCGATACTGTATACGGTCTCGATATGGCAAAACCGGGTGTTGACGGTGATAGGCTTCGCAATTTCGTTGCTGGTGTTGGTACGATGGCGCCGTTTCCCGTTTTACGTCGTTGTGGCGGCGTTTATCGTAGTGTATACGGTTACCTTATCGGGTATTTCCTGCGGACAGGGCGACCGCTTCATGGTGCCGTTGTATCCGTTTTACCTCCTGTTACTGGCCACCATTTGGAAGTACCGGCGGCTTATACGGTTTTCTGTACGACTTCGAAAAGGGTCCCGTTCTCACACTTAAGCGTTTTAGACGGAAATTTAAGCAACACCGCGTAATCGTGTGTCGACATAATGACGGTCTTGCCGCTCTCGTTGATTTTCCGAAGTGTGTTGAGTACTTCTACACTCGTTTGCGGGTCAAGGTTTCCGGTCGGTTCGTCTGCCAGGATGATTTCCGGATCATTCAGCAGGGCCCGGGCAATAGCTACCCGCTGCTGTTCGCCACCCGATAACTGGTGCGGCATTTTGTGCGCCATTCCACGCAGGTCGACTTCGGTCAATACCTCGTCGATTTTCCTTTGCATTTCCTCTTTTTCTTTCCAACCCGTCGCCTTCAAAACGAACAGCATGTTGTCTTCTACCGAACGGTCGGGCAACAGCTTGAAATCCTGGAAAACAATCCCCAGTTTCCGTCGTAGGAACGGAATGTCTTTCTCCTTCATCTTCGAAAGGTTGAAACCTACGATCGAACCGCTGCCTTCTTCAAGCGGCAGGTCGGCATACAGCGTTTTCATAAGACTGCTCTTCCCGGATCCGGTGCGCCCGATGATGTAGATGAATTCACCCTGTCGAACGGTGAGGTTTACGTCCGATAGGATGGTTTTCTTTTCCTGTAGGATACTGACGTTTTCGAGGGATAAGACCGTTTCGGGCATGAGGGAGATTTTTGGTAAAAATAGGGCGGATGGGCACAAAATCCAAATCCTCCGGACCTGTCGGACGATAATAGTTTAAATTAAAGACCGTTACTGCGTTCGAGGGTTATCCACTGTCGATTGTGCATACTAAAGACAGACGGTCCCCCGTTTATGATAGAGGAAATGTTATATTTGAAATTTTGTGTAATGACGAAAACATACTGTGCTACCTGTCGTTTTGTATATCGTACAAGAGGGGATAAAGCATAGATAAAGCATAGATAAAGTATGGATAAAGCATGGATAAAGCATCAATGGTGACAAATTTGACACTGATGGTAGTGTCCGATAGGTGAATAGACGACGCCTCTCAGTCGTCTGCTACCTTAAGCCTATTCCTAAAATGAAACTCCTCATTCCTAATTCTTGAAAAACCACACACAAATGCGCATCCAAACGCGGCTCATCGCCCTGATGGCAGGACTGGCTTCCCTGCCGGTGTTCTCCCAGCAGTCCGCCATCTATTCACCCGACACCAAAGAATTCGACCGCGCCCTCGAGTTGTACCGCGACCAGCAGTACCAGTCAGCGCAACGCCTTTTCGAAAAAGCCCGGGACCAGCACCCTTCCGGGGAAGTCGAGGCCGATTGTGCCTACTACATCGCCAACTGTGCTATCCGGCTCGAGCAGCCCGGTGCCGATCGTTTGATGGAAGACTTCGTGGCCAATTATCCCACCAGCTCCAAGCAAAACCAGGCGTTTCGGGAAGTAGCAGAGTATTATTTTGATGCCGGCGATTTCAAGGCGTCCCTCGAATGGTACGACAAAGTAGACGAAAGCACGCTGACCGCCGGTCAAATGGATCGCTATAACTTCCAGAAGGGCTATTCGTATTTCGTTGCCAAAGACAAAAAACAGGCGACGGCCTATCTCAATAAAGTCTCGAACTCGAAGGAGTATGGCTCACAGGCCAAGTACTACCTCGGCTTTATGGCCTACGAATCGGATAACTACGAGGAGGCAAGTCGTCAGTTCGAACAGGTGGAGGACCAGCAGAAATACAAAGACAAAATGTCGTATTTCCAGGCTGACATGAGCTTCAAGAAAGGCGATTTCGCCAAAGCCATCGAGCAGGGCAAGACCGCCATGGTGAAATCGACGCCGGCCGAAAAGTCGGAACTCAATAAAATCATCGGCGAGAGTTACTTCAACCAAAAGCAATACGCCGAGGCCATCCCGTATCTGAAGGAATACAAAGGGAAAAAAGGCAAGTGGACGAATACCGATTACTACATCCTCGGATACGCCTACTACCAACAAAAAGACTACGAAAATGCCATTTCGCAGTTCAATAAAATCATCGACGGGAAAGACGGTGTCGCCCAGAACGCCTACTACCACTTGGGTGACAGCTATATGAAGACCGACCGCAAGCAGCAGGCCCTCAACGCCTTCAAGAATGCATCCGAAATGGATTTTGATGCCAAGATCCAGGAAGATGCCTGGTTGAGCTATGCCAAACTGAGCTATGAGATCGGCAATTCCTACCAACCCATCCCGGATGTGTTGCAGGGGTTCATCGACAAATATCCGGCCAACCCGAACCGCCCGGAAATCGAGAACCTGCTGGTCAATTCCTTCATCACCTCGAAAAACTATAAAGGAGCCCTCGCGCTTCTGGAGAAAAACAAAACGGTTTCCAATAAGGCGGCCTACAAGAAAGTGACGTTTTACCGCGGACTCGAACTCCACACCGACGGTAGTTACCAGGACGCCCTGGCGATGTTCAAGAAGTCGATTGCAACGCCTGGCGACGCCAAGTTCACGGCCCGTGCCACCTTTTGGAAAGCCGAAACCGAATACGTGCTTGACCAGTTTGCCGAGTCACTGCTGAGCTTCAAACAATTCCTGCAGTTCGACGAGGCGAAAACGACGCCCGAGTTCAAAAACAGCAGCTACAACCTCGCCTACGCCTATTTCAAACAAAAGGAATACGACCAGGCAGCCGCCAACTTCCAGGCGTATGTTAGCAAACCAACCGACGACAAGGTGCGCCTCAACGACGCCTACCTGCGCCTCGGCGACAGCCAGTTTGTAACGGGTAAATACTGGCCCGCTATGGAGGCGTATAATAAAGCCATCGAAATGAAGGGCATCGATGCCGATTATGCCGCGTTCCAGAAAGCCATCAGCTATGGTTTCGTAGGCCGCAACGAGAAGAAAATCGACGACCTGAACAAATTCATAACCGCCTTTCCGAAGTCGCAATACCGCGACGATGCGCTTTTTGAATTGGGCAACACCTACGTAGCCGAAAAGAAAACGTCCGAAGCAGTCAAGACCTACGAAAAACTGGCATTGGAATATAAGAACAGTTCCTACGGGGCCAAGGCGGTACTGCGTCAGGGACTCATCTACTACAACGCCGATAACGATGCACAGGCCCTCGTGAAACTGAAGCAGGTAGCATCGGAATACCCGAATACACCCGAAGCATTGGAGGCGGTTTCGACGGCCCGACTCATCTACGTCGATAACGGACGTGTAGACGAATATGCGGCGTGGGTACGCACCCTGTCGTATGTAGAAGTAAGCGATGCGGAACTCGACAACGACACCTACGAATCGGCCGAGAAACAGTATATGCAAAACAACGCCAAGGCGGCCATCTCCGGCTTTTCCGGTTATCTGGCGAAGTTCCCGAACGGATTGCATGCCCTGAACGCCAATTTCTACCTGGCCCAGTTGTATTATGCCGACGGATTGGAAACCAACGCCATCCCGAACTACGAGTTTGTGATAGCGAAACCCCGAAGCGAATTCACCGAACAGGCATTAGCCCGATTGGCGGAGGTACATCTGAAGCAAAAGTCCTACGACAAAGCGATTCCGGTGTTAAAACGATTGGAAGCAGAAGCGGAGTTTCCACAAAACGTCACGTTTGCCCAGGCCAACCTGATGAAGTCGTATTACGAGAAAGACGACTTCGTAAACGCCGTGACCTCGGCCGAGAAAGTGCTGGCCAACCCGAAGATGGACGATAAAGTGCGAAGCGATGCACAGATCATCATTGCCCGTTCGGCCGTGAATTCGGGTGACGAGGCCAAAGCACGGGCGGCGTATGCGAAACTGCTCACCATCGCCAAAGGAGAGGTAGCCGCAGAAGCCCAATACTACGATGCCTTCTACAAAAACAAAGACGGAAAGTTCGAAGCGTCGAATGCCTCGGTCGAGAAACTGACGAAGAACTATTCCGGCTACCGGTATTTCTCAGGTAAGGGACTCATCGTCATGGCGAAGAATTTCTATGGCTTGAAAGACAGTTTCAATGCCACGTATATCCTCGACAGCGTCGTGAAGAATTTTACCGACTTCCCGGATGTCATCGCGGAAGCCAAAGCCGAACTCGACCGTATCAAATCGGAAGAAGCCAAAACCAACGCCTCGATCCAGCAGAACTAACCGCCAAAACCACACACATGACCCTCAGACCTTTTTATATAGTAGCAATGTTGTTAGGCGGAACCGCGCTGGTAGCCGCCCAAAAGCAAGACGAGAACATCGGCACGGAAGTCGTAAACGTCGTCAAGCCCTATACCCCCACCATTTCAGATGCGTTCAAAGTGAAGGAAACCCCGGTGCTCGACGACGAGGAAACGACTGACAAGCAGGAGATTAAATACCAGATTTTCTCATTCCCCGTTGCCTCGACCTTCGCACCCGCCAAGGGACGTGCGGCAGCGGTTGACAAAGAAGAAAAAGCCCGCCTGTTCGCCAACTACCTGACGCTTGGTTTCGGCAATTACTCCAACGCCAACGCCGAATTGTTTGTCAACCACGCAATCGATGATAATAGTTATGTAGGCGGGATGTTACGCCATTTTTCGTCCCAGGGAGGTATCAAAGAAGCGCGTCTGGAAGATAAATTCTCCGATACGTCACTTGACCTCGGGTACGGCTACAACGCCGACAACATGACCTGGAATGTCGATGCGGGTTTCAAGACCAGTACCTATAATTGGTATGGCGTTGACCGCGAACTTGAGAATATCGTGCCTGATTTATATGATACGGTCGATCCTCAACATGCTTTCAACGAACTATATGCAGGTACCCGCGTGCGGATGAATAGCGGTTTTTTCAAGGAAGCCTCAATTAAGTACGATCGTTTCTGGAGTGATTACGATGCCTCGGAAAATCGCATCGTATTGAAACCGTCGTTTGCGTTCGATATGGGCGAAAGTGCCCTCAAACTCGATCTCGTAGTCGATTACCTGGGCGCTACGACGGCTACCTTCGGCGACTTCGGCTATACGAACTTCGGCGCGAAGCCTTCCTACACGATCCGCCGCAACGACTGGACAATCGACCTAGGTGTCGCGGCCTTCTACAGTGCGGATATGGAGAACACCGATAGCAAATTCGCGCTATATCCGGCCCTGAACGCCTCGTTGAAGGTGGTGGGCGACCTGATGGTGTTTTATGCCGGGGCTGAAGGCACGATGCAACAGAATACCTACCGCGATTTCGCCGCTGAAAACCCGTTCATCCTGCCCGGAGTAGTGTTGGCCCCAACCGATCGACAGTATGACCTTTTCGCCGGATTGAAAGGGAAATTAGCCAGTACGGTATCGTACAACGTACGCGGTTCATTCCTCAATGAGAAAAACAGGGCACTTTTTGTCCATAGTTCGTTACTGCCACCCGTAACCATCGATCCTGATCGCGAAGGGTATCAATATGGAAATGCTTTTGCAGTAGATTATGAGGATGTGAAGACGTTCCGTTTCTTTGGCGAAATAAAGGCCGACTTCTCAAAGAGCGTTTCATTCGGACTCAACGGGACGTTCAGTGCCTACGACGCCGACGGCTATGACGATGTGCCGAACCTTCCCACCTTGCAACTCGGCACGTCACTGGATGTTGACATCACCTCGAAATGGTACGCCGGATTCAAGATTTTCTACACCGGAGAACGCTATGACATCGACAACACCGGCACTAGCGTGTCGCTCGATCCATATTTCGACGCGAATGCCCACCTGGGTTACCGTCATAATGAGCGCTGGTCGGCTTTCCTGAAACTCAACAACATCGCCAACCAGGCGTATGAAAAATGGTTGTATTATCCGGTGCAATCCTTCCAGGTGATGGCCGGTGCCAATTACAAGTTTGATTTCTGATAAACAATCACCACATTTACAAGGCCGCTTCAAACGGCCTTTTTTTATGGATTTCAGGGAACACGTACTCACACACTATCAGCAACTCGTGCAGGATCGCATCGATGCCTTTCGCGATATGATCGACGCCTTGTCGGAAGATTCGCGGAACGACGCCAAAGGGTCGGCCGGTGACAAACACGAAACGGCCTTATCGATGATGCACATCGAGCAGGAGAAAATCAACCGAAAACTCGCGGAATGTTTAGAGCAGAAGGCCATTCTCGACCGGATCAGGAAAGCGGGTATTCCGACACGTGTAGCGTTGGGAAGTCTCGTCACGGCAAACGATCAGGTCTTGTTTGTCTCAGCCGCATTGCCCAAAAAAATCATAGAGGGCCGGACTGTCATTCCCTTGTCGCCCGCCGCACCGTTAGGGCAACTCATCATAGGGCGGTCCGTAGGCGAGGAGTTCGAGATGGGTGCGACCCGGTTTACGATTCGAGCATTGGGGTGACGGATTACAATTCGTAAGGGAAGCGGTGCTTTCGCTAGTCGAATACTTATATATTTTCCTTTTCGGATTCAGAGTAGTTTATTTTTATAACCGATAGTTCTTTTTTAGTTTTTAATCGTAATACAATCCTGCAAATTTGCTTCAACGAAAAAGTAACAGCGAATTTGTATGTGTGGGATTTTAGCCATTATTGGAAAAGGAAAGAACGAAGAATTGGTACGGCAGCTTTCAAAAAGGATGTCGCACCGCGGACCGGATGAAAGCGATCTCCACATTACCGAAAATGGCCATATCCTGAGCCACGAGCGCCTGTCGATTATCGACCTTCATTCCGGACGTCAGCCCATCAAAGGTTGTAAGTCGGCCTGGATGGTGCACAACGGCGAAATCTACAACCACCAGGAACTCCGTGACACCATCCTGAAAGACCATACGTTCCGCTCAAAGTCGGATTCGGAGGTCATTGTGCACCTCTATGAAAAGTTTGGTTATGACTTCGTACATATGCTGGACGGTGACTTCGCTTTCGTCGTAATCGATGGAGACGATTTTATTGCCGGCCGCGACCCGATGGGGGTGAAGCCCTTGTATTACGGACTCGACGAACGCGGTCGTGTTTGGTTTGCGTCGGAAATGAAACCGTTGGCCGACCAGTGCCGGACGTTTTCGACCTTCCCTCCCGGACACTACTATAC
>DATGXZ010000193.1:0-5473 GCA_035298445.1 Flavobacterium sp. | reverse complement strand
AGACAACGCTAAAATAGGCACGGTTGCCAATAGCTGCTACCCGCAATCTGCTGGTTAAGGTGAAGATTCAAGTTCACGTTTTCTTACTACCTTTAGTCGTAGCGGAGTCCCGATAGCTATCGGGACGGTTCCAAAAGCCGCAACCCAAGTTAAGTCGCCGGACGGTAGTAGCAATTTTTCCCGGAAAGACCTCGTAAGCAACTGCGAGGAAAATTATACTTGAATCTCAGTATTTACCAAAATTTGGTAAATTTGATAAATTCAAAGCACTATGAAAAATACTTCTATTTCACTCGGAGATCATTTTGATCAATTTGTCAGTACGCAAGTTTCTGCTGGCCGCTATAAAAATGTAAGTGAAGTTATTCGTGCGGGACTTAGGCTTTTGGAGACCGAAGAAAGTAAAGTTGCAGCTCTTAAAAATGCTATACAAATTGGTTTAAATAGCGGGAGAGTTGAAAATTTTGATTTTGATGAAAATCTGAAAAGATTGAAGGCTGAAAAAAGAAAAAATGGCTAATGTTATTTTGAGGCAAGAAGCCATAGAAGATTTAAACGCAATTTGGCACTATACACTTGATAAATGGTCTGAAAATCAGGCTGACAAATATTATGAGGCGCTAAAGATGGATTGTTTCGAAATTGGCAAAAATCCTAGTTTAGGAAAGCCTTATGGTGAAATTAGTAAAGATTTGCTCGGATTTAGGTCAGGCAGGCACATAATATTCTATCAACAAATCTCAAATGACGAAATTGAGGTGATCAGGATTCTGCATGAAATGATGGATTTGAAGAACAGAATCCAAGATTAAATCCGATGGCGCGGACGTCCCGTCCGTGCCCCGCTCCGCTACATCTCCCTTGAACTACTAAGCTCCGCGAACGTCTCCGACTTCGCGGCAATGCTTGAAAGGTGTTTTTAGTATACCCGCCTGCCAGCGGAGGAGTGCATGTTATGCATTACTCCGCTCCTCAGTTCCTCAGTTCCTCAATTCCTCAGTTTCTCAATTCCTCAGTTTCTCAATTCCTCAGCCTCTCAATTCCTCAGTTGCTCAGTTCCTCAGCCCCTCAATTCCTCAGTTCCTCAGTTCCTCAGCACCCGTCCAATCATCGCCGCGACCAACTCCGGATCCTGGTTGTGGATGCCATGGCTGTATTCCGGAAGCAACAGCACAAACGAATTCCGGTTTTTCTGGATCATGCTCGAGTAGTTCTCGATCCGGACCTTATCGAACGCATCCATCCAGGGGCGGAGCTTGATGCCCCATCGTATCGACGTTTCCTCTTCAAACTTTTCAATGCGTCGGTTGTAGGCAATCAAAACCGCAACCGGAATGTCAGGGAGGGGAGCTAGTTTTTCATACTCATGAAAAAAAGAGGGAGTACTTCCCTTAAGTTCGCGTTTTGTTTCCATACGGACGCCTTCAGGCATGTTGGCGTCGGCGCTCATTTCTGTCAGCATTTTGGGCCAGAGTTCGCGGTAGCCGATGGCACTGTTCGCTTTTTGGCGCGCCGTCTCATTCTGTTCCGTAGTAAGCATAAAATCGGTAGGATCGATAAACACCATCCCGGCTACTTCCTGGGGGTACCGCGACGCGAAAAGACGGATAAACGGCCCTCCTAACGAGTGCCCCACCAAGAGGTACGGCCCTTTTATGTCTAACTGTTGCAGCATACGGTGCAGCTTTTCCACCACATCCGTATCGGTTTTCAAACGGTCGTCGGCTTCCGATTCGCCCAGGCCGTTCCGGTCATACACAACGTAACAGGCGTCTTTCGGCAAATGGGCAAAGACCGGCTCAAAATTACCGCCGCCCATCCCGAGTCCACTTTCAAAAACGATAATGGGTTGCCCGGCTTTCCGGTTTTCAAGTCCGACGACTTTGTAGGCCATTTTACGGTTATCCACCGAAACAAAAGAAGTCGGGGTGTTTTGTGCCTGCACCAGGCCGGGTGCCAACAGCCAGCACACGAGAGAACATAAGAAAAGGGATTTCATGATGATTGATTGATTGATTGATTGATTGATGATTCCTTGTAAGTCGCCATACATCGAGGATGTTACAGTTCCGAAGCGGTTTGTGCGCTCCCAGATGCAGTCTCCCAATTCCTCAGTTTCTCAGTTCCTCCGTTCCTCCATTCCTCCATTCCTCAGTTCCTCAGTTCCTCCGTTCCTCCACCTTCTACTTCGTCACCGCATTAACCGGCGCACCATTCAAACTTTGCGGCTCCCAATAACCCGAAGAACCGTTGTTTTGGTAGAAACCATAGGCTGTATTTGTCGTATACACCATAATCGTACTCTTCGAAGCAATCGCACCCTTTGGCGTCCCAGTAAGGCTTTGCGGTTCCCAATATCCGGATGAGCCGTTGTTTTGGTAAAAAGCGTAGGCCGTGTTGTTGGTATACACCACGATATTGTCGTTAGACGCCGCGGCGCCCTGCGGTGTTCCGCTCAGCGACTGTGTTTCCCAATAACCGGAAGAGTTGTTGTTTTGGTAAAAGGCGTAGGCCCCGGTAGTGGTGTAGACCACGATATTCTTATTGGAAGCCACCGCGCCTATAGGGGTTCCGCTCAAACTTTGCGCCTCCCAATAGCCCGAAGATCCGTTGTTCTGGTAAAAGCCATAGGCATTCGTCGTGGTGTAGACGACGATATTCGTATCCGTAGCGATGGCGCCCAGTGGTGTGCCGCTCAGGGGTTGCGTTTCCCAATACCCGCTTGAGTTGTTGTTTTGATAAAAGCCGTACGCCATGTTGTTCGTATAGATGACGATCACCTTACTTGTATTGCTTTTTGCCTTGATGGTCTGCGGCAGCGCGTCATAGTTGACTTTTTCCGCATAAAGGGCATACGGCACGCTCATAAGTTGGTTGGTACCGATGATCGTATAGTTCGTGCCACCGGCGGGGTCAACCTCCACCTTCAGGAACTTACTCCCGTTTTGCCAGTCGATAGACGCGAACGTGCCCGTCACCGGCGTACCCTGTCCGATGTTAAGGTTGAAGAGTCCCTGTGCATTGGTGGGTTTTGTATGTGTTTCGGCATACGCTACCGGACCCGAGACCGAGTTCGACAGTATACTGACTTTAATGCCGACGTTGCCATTAATGACCGGGTTTCCAGACGTAGTGAACGCCACGGCCTGGTAACTGATACCCTGCGGGGCCTGTGCCGACAGTTGCAAGGAAATGAAAAGGGTAAGTAAAAGAGTAGAAAGAATCCTCATGATCAGTGTTTTAGTACTTTAAAAGGGGAAAGTTGTGTATTATCCGTTACAATAAGGTAGGTGCCGGTTGGTAGATGCCCGAGATCAAGCTGGCCGTTTCGCAGCGTTTGGGTTTCGAGGCATTTGCCCGACAGATCGAAGACCGACACCTGGCGGACGCTGCCTTCGGCTATATCCAGAAACAGCGAACCCGACGTCGGATTCGGGTAAAACCGCACCCGGTCGGCCGTGTCGATCTCGTCAATCGACAATGAGGTAAACTCAATGCGCGACACCGCGCCGATCAATCCCGAACTTGCCTGGTTCGCATTGGTCGGAACGACGAAAACCTCGCCCACCGAGTAGATGAGTTGGTTGGTGGAAAGCGCGCCGTTGTTGGTGGCAGACATCGTTTGTGCCGACGCGACGGATGTGGCAGCCAGCAGCAGGAACGGAAACAATAGGGTAGTTTTCATCAATAGCACCTTGTTATAAAGGAGTAGGAAAGGCAAATATAAGGGAAAGTGGGAAAGTTGACCGAAGTTTTGAGTTTTGAGGGTTGAGTTTTGCAAAGTTTCCAGTCGGTTTGTACCCTCATTCTCGCGTTATCGGAATATAGAACGTATGAATACGCCGTTTCCCGTTAGCCGGAAGACTGATAGTCATTTTTAGTTCGTCTTTCTCATAGTTCCTTTTCGCATCCGGCGTAATCTCCAGTCGCACCTTGTTGGGATAATGCTCAGGTAGGGGTCTCAGGACCAGTCCGATAATGTGCAGTGATCCGGGGTCTACATTCTTCAGAAAAAATGTCAGCACCGAACGTTTTCCGTACACCAGCTTGTTACCGCCGTTGTCGATGACGACTTCAATTCTTTGATTGTCTTTCTCATATACAAGATCGTTGCGTTGGAGGAGAAAAGAAGAAAGTAAAAGGGTTTCATACTAATAGTGGTAACCGGTTGGGTATGGATAACAAACTGTGTTTCCATATTTAATTCAGCATTAAAAGTCTAAACTTCCCATCCAGGCCCAAGTTTCTCTTGCGGGTCGGGTTCGACGATGTCATAAAAGTTTAGAATCATGGGGTCTTCGCCTTTTTTTATTCGCTTGTGCATATCCAGGAGTTGCGTCAATAGAAGTTCGTCTCCCTTCCTCAATGGGTTGTTCTCGATTTTTAGTCGCGTTAGGGCGCGTTGTGTGGCCCGCCAAAAATAATCACGGTTTTTGGGGGCAAACGAACGCAAGTCGAAATCAAGCGTAAAGCACTCGTCTTTTCGATAAAAACCACCGTAGCCATTATAGATATCACCGTTTTCTTCCCTGAATATGAGCAGTTCCAGATAGTCATAGAACGCTTCCGCACCCTCGATTTCCTTTAATTCGCGGGTAATCAGTTCCAATAGTTCCGACATCAAGGCCCAACGCTTTGCCATGCCTCGTCCGTCTTCCAGTGTCCAAAATGCCGACGCCATTATTTGTCGTTATAGTATTCTTTTGAGGGTCGTGGATTTGCAGTCCGTACCTACCAATTCTAATAAATTCTGTGCGTCCTGCCTTGCTTGCACATCATGTTGGATACTAGGTGTATTCTATACTATCGCCATTACGAGTGTGGACTGCAAATCTGAGGGATCAGAGTAACAGTCCTTCGGTTTTCTCCCATTATCGTTCCAAACGGGCCCCAAAGTATGTTAAATAAGTCTATTCGTAATTACCGACAGTGGCCAGCAGTTCTTTCTTGTAATTGTAGATATCTTCAAGCGATGTCAAGATTTTTTTCTCTCCATTGTCCTTTCCGTTCTGGAAAAGTTCAATGTATTTATTAGCAGAATTGAAATGTAACCTGCAAAGCGGCTTACGATTATTATCGTCAAGAAGAATGCCGAAGTAAGACTGGGTATCCCGGAAGGCGATGCGTGAAGCCGGTAGCACTTCGCGTAATATGGCCTTTACAATTTGAGAACCCTCCATTTCGTCTTCTGTAGTTACGAATTTAGGAATTTCAACATTTTCATCTATTAAGGCTGCCGTTTGGGTCTTCGTTGGCACCGTTTCGCTCATATTCAGAGCGTTTTTTAATCGAAAGTTTATGGATTCATTTATCGAGTTGGAAAATGCTTTCTTAGTATACTCGCGGAATGTCGCCAGACGAGGAGCGGTAAGGGATTTGTCAAAAAAACGGCTTACCAGCATTTTCACCAACTGTTCCGATGGATCTTGAAGCTCTTTTTCAAACTCGTTTCGAATTGCTTTAATGTACTTAA
>DATGXZ010000192.1:0-2765 GCA_035298445.1 Flavobacterium sp. | reverse complement strand
ATGGCGGCAACGATCTCGAGTTCGTCGTCTTTTGTCAGGAAATCGCCTGCCATTAGAATTTCACTTCTACGGGCTTGTCAGCACCGGCTACCGATTCGAAATACGGTTTTTCTGTATAACCGCCAAGGAACAGGCTTTGCGGGGCTGCCAACACATAACCGTTGTATGCCTGTACCGCCTCGTTGAAACGGGTGCGCGCTGTCAATATCTGGTTCTCAGTGCTTGACAATTCGTCCTGGAGTTTCAGGAAGTTCGAATTTGCCTTAAGATCCGGATACTTCTCGACCGTCACCAAAAGGCGTCCTAGTGAACTAGTCAGTCCGCTTTGCGCAGCATTGAAAGAAGACAGTTGTGCGGCTGTCAGGTTGGTAGGATCTACCGTCACCGATGTCGCTTTCGCGCGTGCCTCCACCACAGCCGTAAGGGTCGATTTTTCGAAATCAGCTGCGCCCTTCACGGTATTTACCAAATTGCCGATAAGGTCATTCCGACGCTGATAGGCCGTCTGTACGTTACCCCATTCTTTATTAACCGCCTGGCTTTTCCGCAACGCTTCATTCTTCACACTGAAGAAATAGAAGATGCCCAGGAGCAAAACGCCAACGATAGCCAGGATAATAATGGTTCCTTTTTTCATGTCTGATTGTATTTAAAGTTGATTTTTAATATTTACTAATTGTGCTTTGACCGCCTCAAGACGACTGATGATCTCAAACGTATCAAGCGTTTTCTTTTGATTTTCCTTCAGGTGGGTACGGGCGCCTTCCAGGGTGAAACCCCGCTCTTTGACGAGGTGGTAGATCATCTGGAGGTTTTTCACGTCCTCTGGGGTGAACATCCGGTTGCCTTTGGCGTTCTTTTTTGGTTTGAGGACATCGAATTCCTTGTCCCAAAAACGGATCAGCGACGCATTCACCTGAAATGCCTTTGCCACTTCCCCTATACTGTAATACCGTTTACCCGGCGTTAATTCTATATGCATCAGTCGAGAGATTGGTTTTCCTGGTTGGCTAATTTGGAAATCAAGACGTATTCGGCCGCCGAGATATTTCCGTAATAGAAATTGATGGGGTTTACAACTTCCCCGTTTTTATGTACTTCATAATGGAGGTGCGGCGCTTCCGAACGCCCCGTACTTCCGACATATCCGATGATTTCACCCCGCTTGACACGTTGGCCCCGTTTCGCTTTGTAACGACTGAGGTGGCCATACAGCGTTTCATAGCCATAACCGTGCCGGATGACAATATGGTTGCCGTAACCCGAGGCCGTATTGTCGGCCCGCTCAACCACACCATCGCCCGTCGCAAAAATTGGGGTGCCGGTGCGCGCCGAGAAATCCATGCCGGCGTGGAACTTCCGCACTTTGGTAAACGGGTCGCTGCGATATCCAAAACCCGATGCCACGGCTCTCAGGTTTTCGTTCCGGACGGGTTGAATGGCCGGGATCGCCGCCAACAGCTTTTCCTTTTCCTTCGCCAGCTTTGCGATCTCATCGAGCGATTTCGATTGCACCGCTAGCTCCTTTGACAGGATATCAATCCGTTTGGTGGTATTGATCACTAATTCGGAATTGTCGAAACCTTCCAGTTCTTTATACCGGTTCACTCCGCCCAGACCCGCCTTGCGCTGGGCAGCGGGAATCGGCGACGTGTTGAAATAGTTACGGTAGATGCCGTTGTCGCGTTCTTCAATATCGCTAATGACCTCGTCGAGCTCGTCCATCCGTTTGTTGAGGATGGCGTATCGTACCTTCAAATTCTGCAGTTCACGCTCCTGCAAACGGTCTTTCGGGGTATCCAGTAAAGAGGTGTTGAGCAATACCACGAATGCCAACACGCCGAAGAGTGCCGACGACAGGAGAAAAAGCATGGCATACCCGAACTTTTTGCGCTTGCGAACGGTGATTTTCCTGTACGCAAGGTTTTCGGAATCATAGTAATATTTTACTTTCGCCATGTTTCGGAAACTTCCTATTTTTGTGGCTTACCAAAGGGCAACCTTTGTTTATACGCACAAATTTATAAAATGTTTCAAGGGGAAACTGAAAGTCATATCGACCAGCCCGTTAACGGTTTGGATCTGAGGCGTATGACGCCTTTCTTTTTTGTTTCCCACGTCCTATAAAATGAAATCACAAGACATCCGCCGCCAATTCCTCGACTTCTTCGAAAGCAAGGGCCACCTGATTGTACCATCTGCTCCCATCGTTTTGAAAGACGACCCCACGCTCATGTTCAACAATTCGGGCATGGCGCAATTCAAGGAATTCTTCCTGGGTAACGGCACGCCGAAGAGCAAACGCATCGCCGATACCCAGAAATGCCTTCGTGTGTCGGGCAAACATAATGACCTGGAGGACGTCGGGTTTGATACCTACCACCACACCATGTTCGAGATGCTCGGCAACTGGTCGTTCGGGGATTACTTCAAGAAAGATGCCATCCATTGGGCATGGGAGCTTTTGACCGAAGTGTACGGTGTGCCCAAAGACATCCTCTATATAACCGTTTTTGAAGGAAGCAAGGAAGAGAACGTTCCGTTTGACCAGGAAGCATTTGACATTTGGCGCGCACTTGTCCCTGAGGATCGCATCCTGATGGGAAATAAAAAAGACAACTTCTGGGAAATGGGCGACCAGGGACCTTGTGGACCCTGTTCGGAAATACACGTTGACCTTCGATCTCCGGAAGAAAAAGCCTTGATTCCCGGTCGCGACCTCGTGAACGGCGACCACCAGCAGGTGGTGGAAATCTGGAACAATG
>DATGXZ010000191.1:0-2269 GCA_035298445.1 Flavobacterium sp. | reverse complement strand
GTCAACGTACCCGATCCGCGTATCGCGAAGCTCGAAGAACTCGTCAAGCCGGAGCGTGTGGTGATGGCGACGGTTGAGATCGTTGATATCGCCGGACTCGTAAAAGGCGCTTCGAAAGGCGAGGGGTTGGGGAACCAGTTTTTGGGGAATATCCGCGAGTGTAATGCGATCATCCACGTACTTCGTTGTTTTGATAACGACAATATCGTGCACGTAGACGGTAACGTGAACCCGATCCGCGACAAGGAAACCATCGATATCGAATTACAACTCAAAGACCTTGAGACGGTAGAAAAGCGCCAGGAGAAAACCAAGCGTGCCGCCAAAACCGGTAACAAAGAAGCCATAACAGAGGATGCCCTGCTTGAGCGCATCCGCGAGGCCTTGTTGCAGGGGAAGTCGGCCCGGACGGTGAAACCGAAGAACGAAGAGGAAGAGGAATTGATGGAAAGCTTCCAACTCATTACCACCAAGCCCGTGCTCTATGTCTGCAACGTCGACGAAGGGGCTGCTGCCACCGGAAATGCATATGTTGACAAGGTACGCGAACTGGTGAAGGATGAAGACGCTGAGGTAATTGTTTTGGCAGTAGGAACGGAAGCGGATATCACCGAACTGGAAACCTACGAAGAGCGGCAGATGTTCCTGGAAGACCTCGGGCTGAGCGAGCCGGGTGCCTCCGTGTTGATCCGGGCGGCTTATAAACTTCTGAAACAACAAACTTACTTCACTGCAGGCGTCAAGGAAGTCCGTGCCTGGACCATCCCAATTGGCGCTACGGCCCCTAAAGCCGCGAGTGTCATCCATACCGATTTCGAAAAAGGGTTCATCCGTGCGGAAGTCATCGCGTATGAAGACTACGTGACATATGGGTCGGAAGCCAAGGTCAAAGAAGCCGGTAAATTCCGTGTGGAAGGTAAAGAGTACATCGTGAAAGACGGCGACGTGATGCACTTCCGCTTCAACGTTTAATGGACGAGCGAACGGGTAAACCCCGCTTTTCGGCCTTGCTGCAATTTCTTCCTGAAAGGGAAGTCGGGGGACAATCGCCTATTTCGTCGGGACATCGCGTGGGTGTCTCCTTTCCTTTTTCGAATCTTGTCTGGAACGCGCATCTCGATTTTGGCGACGTGGAAAACGTATACCCCGGAGATTCCGTTTCGGCCGAGATGACCCTTCCCGACGGGGCCGCTATTGCCGGGCAACTGTATGTCGGACTTGACTTCGATTTTACGCAGGGTGACCGCGTCATCGGAACAGGCGTAGTACGGA
Source organism: Flavobacterium sp. (assembly GCA_035298445.1). GTDB lineage: Bacteria > Bacteroidota > Bacteroidia > Flavobacteriales > Flavobacteriaceae > Flavobacterium. The sequence continues at coordinate 997 of DATGXZ010000191.1, read as the reverse complement.
AGATAACCATGTAGCCGCCAATAATCCAGCCGTTTTTTCGTTGTTATATTAGGCACGATTCTAGCCGTGTCTAACCACTATGAAGATGAAGAAGAGGATGTTAGGATGGCTGTGCATGGCCCTCCTTTTCCTGTCGTGGGGATCGAACGCACAGGACTACCAAAAAGTAGACGAAACGATCCAATCCTATCCTATTTCTTTTGCCTCTCCGAAGGCATTGGCGCAGCGCCTGGCCCGTGATTTCAAAACCGAACCCGAGCGCGTTCGTGGACTTTTTACCTGGATTGCAACGCATGTCGATTATGACATGCCGCTGTATCGCGAGATTGCCCGCGGCGGAAAAGTAGCCTTTTGGTATAAGTCGGAAGAAGACCGTAAGGCGCAGGAGCGGAAGTTCACGTCGGATCTTGCAGTCAGGACACTTCGGAGCCACAAGGCCGTCTGCCAGGGCTATACCGCGCTATTTCGGACCGTCTGCAACGAGTTGGGTATCGACTGTATCGATATTTCCGGAACAGCCAAGAGCACGCTGTCGCAGATAGGGCGCTTGCCTGCGAAAAGCAACCACGTGTGGAATGCCGTCAAGATCGACGGCGTTTGGCAGTTGGTGGATGTGACCTGGGCGGCGGGCAATGTCAATGAGAAAGGGCAATTCGTGCGTCGGTTCAACCCGGCGTATTTCTGCACACCTGCCGAGCGTTTCTTCCTTAACCATTTCCCTGAGGATAGCCGTTTGGCTTCTACGGTTCCGTCTCCTAAAGAGTTTGCCCGCCTGCCGTTGTACTACAGCAGCTATCTGCAGTCGGAATGCGAGCTGGTGTCGCCTACGGCAGGATGTCTGGCAACGGATCGACCGGTGCGCATACCGTTTCGGTTCAACGGACTACCCGACGACGCGGAGTTGGGGTATTGCTTCAATGGCGACCGCTACCTAAACCGGGCGGTGGTATCCCGCGAGGGCGATGCCACGTATTTTGAGGTCCCGTTACAACCGGGG
>DATGXZ010000190.1:0-5117 GCA_035298445.1 Flavobacterium sp. | reverse complement strand
TTCGGAAAGGCTACCAGGCACGTCAGCATTTAAAACCCACACCCAAAACCCACACCCAAAACCCCAACCCTCAAAAATCGCATTTTTGTCTAGCGTGAATACTTCTAACCCAAAACCCAAAACCCAAAACTTCACCCTAGGGTTTAACCTGCCATAAATAGGGTTTCCCCTAGTTGTCAACAGAGTTTATTGTATAATTTTACCAGACAATCACCTGCCTGTCAGGCAACTAAAAACACTAACAATGTATGCAACAACTACCTCCTGCAGCGTGGCACTAGCCATCATCGTGCTGCTCGTTTTCGTCTTACGTCGGCATTTGTCGGCCCTGCTCAAAGACGAAAGTACGCTTCCCGTCCCACTACGGTCGTACAGCCTTTCTCGATCCATTCTGTTCTTTTGGACGATGGTACTCTTCCTGTCGATCTGTTACATTGGAATCAAGACCGATAATCTGACGCCAATAGATTCAGGTGTACTGATTCTTATGGGAATCGTCGTGGGTACCGCCACTACCGGTCGCGTGATCGACAGCAGTCAAACCCAGGATCCTGCGATTATTCGAACCCAGGACACGCATCAATCACAAGGTTTCCTGTTAGACATTCTCTCTGATGGCAACGGAGTGAGCATCTCTCGCCTGCAGACCGTCATCTTCAATATTATCTACGGCTGCGCCTTCGTGTCGCTCGTAATTACACAGGAGATACTGTATAACTTCCCTACCGAAACGCTCACACTGTTAGGTATCAGTTCCGGTGCCTATGCGTTCATGAAAGTGCCCGAAAACAAGCCGACTCCGCCGCCGCCACCCGTCAACCAACTGCAACTGTGATGAAAAGGCTGATCAGACTGTTATTGGGGCTCTGGGTAACGATAGTAGCGGCCCAGGCGCCAACCGACACCGTCGTGTTACACCAAGGCGATTTTCGTGTAACGTGGAGCCATTCCGCCAAGTACCCCGTGCGCGTGGTGTGGAAACTCACCCCGGACATGCTCGATTGTCCGGCGCCACTCAAGCGTTGCGACTGCTTCAAACCCAATCCGAAACTGCCGGGAGAGAGCGCGCTCAAAAACGATTATGCAGGATCGGGTTACGACCGGGGACACAACTTCAACGCAGCGGATGGTTCGTGCCAGACGAAGGAAGTAAATGAACGCTGCTGGTATTATACAAACATGACACCCCAAACCCCCGACCTAAACCAACGCACCTGGAAAGAACTGGAAGAGCAGTGCCGCAAATGGGTTCGGGAAGGAGATGAACTGCTGATTAAATGTGGCAGCTTCGGTTGTGTCAAAAAAATCGGTGCGAATAAGGTTTGGGTTCCGAAATATTGCTGGAAGATCATCTATCATAAAAACGGCGTGGTAGATGCCTTCCTCATGCCCAACACCCGCGATGTAGATGAGCACGATTTCTTCTATTACCACACAGACATCACCGTAATCCGACAAAAGACGGGATTGAAAGGACTGTAGCTACCTTATCACGAGAACAGCCCCCCCCAATGCGCAGACTTGCGCATAGGTTCATCGTTCATCGTACGTTGTTCATCGTTCATCGTTCATCGTTCATTGTACATCGTACATTGTTCATTCCCCTATCTTTGCTCCATGACTACTATCCGATGGGGCATTATCGGCTGCGGAGACGTAACCGAACGCAAGAGCGGGCCCGCTTACCAAAAAACAGAAGGATTCTCGATCGTAGCCGTGATGCGACGCGATGCTGCGAAAGCCGAAGCATACGCCCAACGCCATGGGGTGGAGAGGTGGTATTCCGACGCCGATGCGCTGATTAACGATCCGGAGGTGGATGCTGTTTACATCGCTACGCCGCCCGACACACACGCGTTCTATGCCCTCAAAGTGGCCGCGGCGGGTAAGCCCTGCTGCATCGAGAAGCCCATGGCGCCTTCCTATGCCGAGTGCCTGACAATCTGCGAGACATTCGAATCACGCGCGCTGCCGCTGTTTGTAGCGTATTACCGACGGTCGTTACCGCGTTTCCGAAAGGTGAAGGAGTGGATCGACTCCGGACGCATCGGACAGGTGCGGCACCTCCACTGGACGCTCACCCGCACTCCCTCACCCGTCGATTTGTCGGGAAGCTATAACTGGCGCACCGATGCGAAGATCGCGCGGGGCGGTTATTTTGATGATTTGGCGTGTCACGGACTCGACCTTTTCAGTTACTTTTTCGGAGAGGTGACAGATTGCGCCGGACTCGCCTCCAATCAACAAGGATTATACGACGCCTTCGATGCACTGTCGGCTACCTGGCGCTATGCATCTGGAGTTACGGGCACCGGCATCTGGAATTTCGGCTGTGCGCAACGCGAGGATGAGGTGATCATCCGCGGAGAAAAAGGCACGATTACCTTCTCTATTTTCGGTGAAGTCCCTTTTGTGCTGGAAACGGCCGCCGGGCGGGAAGAATCGGTAATCGAAAATCCTGAGAACATCCAGTTGTTTCACGTGGGGAATATGCGCGACCACCTCATGGGACGTTCGCAACATCCGTCAACGGGTCGTTCCGCCGCTGAAACTGCCCGTATGATGGACATAATCCTCGGGAGACTGTAAGTCCGGTGTAGCCGCGTGAGGGATGGAAGCGTCAGCCTTTTTTGTCAACACCAACCACCAACTATCTACTGCCCACTGCCTACTACCCACTGCCTACTGTCTACTGCCTACTGTCTACTGCCTACTGCCAACTCCCGCCAAAACACCGGTTTCTTCCATACACTGCCGCATCATCTGGTAGGTGCGTTCGATGTCGTTGTCGAGCCCGATCGAGAAGCGGATGAGTCCGTCGCTCAACCCCATTTCTTTTTGCTCTTCCACCGGTATTTCACTTGAGGTCGAGGTGCCGGGTGCGCTGAACAGCGTCTTGTAGAAACCGAGGCTCACCGCGAGATAACCGAGGTTGCGCTCCTGCATGAGTTCCATCAGTTCGTTGGCTTTGTCAAGACTGCCGACGTCGACCGTCATCATGCCGCCAAACCCGAACTCGGTGTTCATCATGCGTTTGAACGTCTCGTGCCCCGGATGACTTTCGAGTCCGGGATACACCGTCCGCAGTCCATCTGCTTCAAATTTCTCCGCCAATACCTGCGCGTTGTGGCTGTGTTGTTTCATCCGGATGTGCAGCGTTCGGAGGTTCTTCATGACCGAAGCCGACCGTAGGCTGTCCATCGTGGGCCCCAGCAACATCGCCGCGCCGTCGTTCACGTTCTTAAGTCGGTGGATGAACTCCCGCGAGGCACAGGTCACGCCCGCTACCGTGTCGCTGCTGCCGTTGATGTATTTCGTAAGGCTGTGGATGACGATGTCGGCACCCAGTTTTGCGGGGGCTATGGAAAGGGGAGAGAAGGTGTTATCGACGACCAATTGGAGTTGGTGTTTTTTCGCCACGGAGGCCAAAACCGGGATGTCGGCGATTTCCAATAGCGGATTGCTGACCGTTTCGCAATACAGCACTTTCGTATTCGGGCGGATGGCTGCCGCTACGGCGTCGATTTTGGTGATGTCGACGAAGGTAACCGTGATCCCCATGCGCGGCACGAAATTCTTCAGGAAGGCATAGGTACCGCCGTAAATGGTGCGGCTGGCCACGATATGGTCGCCGTTTCCGCAAAGCTGTAAGAGGGTAGAGGTGATCGCCCCCATGCCGGATGCCGCTACGTTGGCCGACTCGGTTCCTTCCATCGCGGCCAGCGCCTGGTCGAGGTAGAGGTTGCTGGGCGACGAGTGGCGGGAGTAGAGATAACAGCCTTCGGCATTGCCTTCAAAGGTATCGAACATGGTTTTGGCCGAAAGGAAGGTATAGGTAGAGGAATCGGAAATCGAAGGGTTGACGCCACCAAATTCACCGAAGTATTGTAAGTCCTGTATTTTATCTGCCGGATGGAGTTTCATATAGTTTATTTTTCATGCAATTTCATTTTTATAGGAATAAATTAAAACAACTATGAGAAAATTTAGAATAAAAAACTATGTAAATATGTTTATTTAGATATATTTGCTGAATAGAACGCCTTTTTGCCCCCTTTACCTGATTTTTTTTCTGATGACCCTCGATGCGACAGACCGTAAACTCCTGATGTACCTACAGCAGGACGCGAAGCAGACCACGAAAGAGCTTTCCAACAAGCTCGATCTTTCGGTTACGGCGGTTTACGAGCGTATCCGGAAGCTGGAGCGCGAGGGTATCATCAGTAAATATGTCGCACTACTCGAAAAGGGCAAAGTAGGGAAGGGCTTCGTGGTATTCTGCCACGTAAAGCTCGTGCAGCACACCCGCGAGTTCGTTACCCAGTTCGAAAAAGAGGTGAAAAGCCTACCGGAAGTACTGGAATGCTACCACGTTTCGGGCGACTATGACTACATCTTAAAAGTAATGGTAGCCGACATGCAGGCCTACCGCGAATTCCTCGTAACGAAACTGACCACGCTCCACCACATCGGCAGCACGCACAGCACGTTTATGATTGGGGAGGTGAAGAATTCGGCGTTGATAGAGCTTAGTAATTAGCGAATTAGCGAATGAGGTAATTAGCGAATTACTAAATGACACGTTACGGGCTATTTGCTCTGCCAGGAATATCGCGCAGTTGCTCAAATGCGGCGTATATTGGCTTGTTTACTGAATCCCGGGTTCTAAACTCCATACATTTCTAATTCAAACTACTTAATCCCTCCCTCTAATAGAATTTTACGTCCCTGCTTTTACGCTCCGTACATTCGCCCATTCGCTAATTCCCCCATTCGCTAATTAAACTAGATAATTACCCACCTGATAGGATTCTACGCCCCCGCTTCCACGTCCTGTACATTCGCTAATCCGCTAATTCGCTAGTTAAACTATTAATTACCCACCCGATAGGATTCTACGCCCCTGCTTCCACGCCCTGTACATTCGATAATTACCTCATTCGCTAATTCGCTAATTCCCCCATTCGCTAATTAAACTACGTAATCCCCCACCTGATAAATTTCCCGTCCCTGCTTCCACGCCCTGTACATTCGCTAATCCGCTAATTCGCTAATTAAACTATTAATTACCCATCCGATAGGATTCTACGCCCCTGCTTCCACGCCCTGTACATTCG
>DATGXZ010000189.1:0-2642 GCA_035298445.1 Flavobacterium sp. | reverse complement strand
ATTTCGTGTGAATCAGTTCCTCTAGGAGCGTTGTTTGATACATTAGCAACTACATTTCCAACCGAACGTCCGAAATCGCCTAATGGACTGTCTGTAGTATAAATCGCAGCGGGAACAGTCTTTATAATTCCGTCACCAGCTTTTTCGTCTGACTGAAGTCCGTTTACGAGAGCAAATTGATTTAAAGTCATGCCGTCAATCCCGCTTTTTCCCGTGGCATCGTCCACGCCTTTAGTGGTAATATTGAATTTGAATGTCACGTTTTCTCCTTTTGAATTCTGTAGAGGTTCAGACGGTGAATAAAATTGTTTTAAATCTTCGGTGATACGATCAACCCTTTCTGCATTAGAAACATCAATTCTATTATTTTGCCGTTCGGTACGTTTGATTTGTCGTTCCGAAGCGCCTGGCGGCAGAGGTATGTGATTTTGTATTAATATTATAACATTTTTCTCTATTATGTGAGTAGTTTTTCCTTGATTGTCTACTTTTGTATGGTGTAGCCCTTCAAGTCCTTCTAACTCAATATAGGCAACAACTTTATTTTCGGCAAAGTTGTAAGGGGATTGATAAGCGTACTCGTTCGCTAATGGGTCAATGCCCATAAACCTTCCAATTGCATAATCATAATTTCTCCACTTAAAGCTATCCCAGTTCAATCCCAGTTCGTCTTGGCGTTCCTGCCCTTGAAATTTATACTGATACCCCAAACGCACCACCGGCGCCAATACCACCATCGTGCCGCCCAGCGGGTCTTTATCGAAGTCGATCTTGTAGACGTTGTAGTTTTCATGTTTTAGACCAAACGGGTAGTAGTTGTTCTCTTCCATGATCTCCAACTGCTGGTTTTGCGTATCCCAGGTGTAGCTCAGGCGGTTGTTGCCGAGGTGGTCGGTGTAGTTGTAGACGTAGTTGAACGCACCTTCGGTATGTTTTACATAGCCTTCCGGAGTAGCGAAAAACGCCAGTTCACCGTCTTTATACTGGAAGCCGCCTAAATAGTCGGTTTTGGTTTCCTGGTTGTTCGTGTCAAAGACCGTCTTTTGCAGTTTTGCGCCACTGCCATCGTAAAGATACGAAATTAGCCCACCGTTGCTAAAGGTAATCGTCACCGGCAAATTGAGGTGGTTGTAGGTGATGGCGGAAATGCCTTTATTGGCGTCGGAGGTCATGTTGCCGTAGCTGTCGTAGACATACTCCTGTCCGGTATGCACCCCATCGCGGAAGCCGTTCGTATAATCCGTGGCATCTTCTACCGCCCGTAGTTTATTGGTGTCAGCGTGGTAGAGATAGGTAAGATCATCTATTTGCAACGGCAGTTGGTCGGTACCGTCGCGAGAACCGTTGCGGTCAAGTGACAGTATGTTGCCATTGCGGTCGTAGGTCAGGTTTTCGTTATAGGCGTCGGTCACCTCGGGTGTTGTCTCGGGCCGGATATAGACCGCATTCCGCAATCGGTTCATTTGGTCATAGAAATAGCCGTATTGCCGCAGCACGTTGTCGCTGGCCGAGCGCCAATAGGTTTCGGAGATGTTGCCGTTGTAGAGTTTTTCCTGTGTATAGTCCGTGCCATAATCCGTGCCCGCCTTGTTATAATTGATGTGAAACGAAAACAGGTCGTCACCGATATTGGCTACATCATTGATATCGGTCATCCAACCCCGGATATTATAGCGGTAGTTGACGGTTTGGTAGGGCCATGTAGTGGTATTGTTTCCACCCACTATCTTTTCAATCAGTTGCCCCAATGCGTCGTAGTGTTTTTCGGAAAGGGTTTCGGTGATGTCGCCGTTGATAATGTGGGTGTGCACCCATGGTCGGTCTTGGGGGGTGTAAGTAAATGCATCTGTCACTTGCAACCACGGATCGTTAGCCGTACGCTGCTGCTCTGTGATCGCATATTCGGTTTTGCCCGTAAAATCAAGCTTTGTCGACACCCGCTGCTGCCCCCCGAGGAAGTTGACCGCCAGGGTCTGCACGGGCCGTCCCGTCGTGTCATAAAACGTCGTCGCCTCATGTCCGTTCTCCTGGGAGAAGTCGTCCAGCACCCGGTTCCAGGTATGGGTGGCGAGTCCGCGCACGTTGGTCGCCACGGTCTGTGATTCAACATCGGCCGGAGGGGTGGGTGCATCTGGGTAGTCGTAGTCGTCGTAATGTTGCACGGTGAGTACTTCCATGGTGGTAGGGGCGCTGACTGATGTATACCCGTGTACGGCGCCATGTCGGTCACGCGTCTCGAAAAGATCGCTATTGGCGCGTTGGTTACCGACACCGACGCGGGCATGGGGCCAATCCGTTAGGGTTTCGGCTTTCCAGCCGGTGTAGGCCACCCGCCCAAACACATCATACTTGGTAATGAGCCATCCCACGTCCTGTGTGCCAAACGGATCGAGGGCCGGCCCTGTCGCGACCACGCGATCCAACGCATCGTAGGCCATGTATTCCCACTGTTTGCCGGGCAGCTTTTTGGCGGCTAGGCGGTTGCGATGGTCGTAGGCATATTGGTAGCCATAGCCGTTCAACTTGTCGGTTGACAGGCTCTGGGCTGCCATCGGCGGCATCACGTAACTCAGGTTGCCGAACTGGTCGTAGACGTAGTAGGTATCGTGGGCGGTATTGGCAGTATCATTGCCTGACCTACC
>DATGXZ010000188.1:0-4037 GCA_035298445.1 Flavobacterium sp. | reverse complement strand
CGTTGCGATCCTGTCGAGCGCCGTCATCGTCAGGGTAACTGGCTCATCTGGTAGCCGCGGTACAGTTGTCCGTCTTTGACTTCCCAAATGACGAAGAAGTGCGCCAGCAGTATATCTTCCCGCGGATTCTCGATGGTTTTTACATAATGGGAATAGCGCACGGCCGCCGTATCGCCGTCCACCAACAAATGCGTGAGTTTCGTTTTAGAACGCACATAAGCGCGCTGCAACTCCTCGCTAATGGCAACGATATCGGCTTTTTTCAGCTGTACCAACCCTTTCGTGCTGTTCCACTCGACCAACAGGTCGTCGTGTAAGAACGCCGCTACCGCCGACGGATCAAGCAGTATGTCGGGCTTGTAAAATTCCTGTATGAACTTGCGAACTGACATGGTATTAGGAGTTAGTATTTAGGTGTTAGGAGTTTGTATCTACATCCACTTCCCAACGCTTTACTCTTGACGCTTTACTCTTTACTCTTTACTCTTTACTCTTTCTTCTTTATTCTTTATCCTTGCTTCTTTCCTCTTGCTTCTTTCCTCTCGCTCCTCCTACTTCATCTTCTCCAACAACTCCGGAATCCGTCTCACATACGCCATCAACTTCATTTCCTCACGGGCTTCGATAGCCGGCGTTCCCCAATAGGTTTTGCCTCCTTCGAGTGACTTTGTCACGCCGCTTTGGCCCATGATAATGGCCTTATCGCCAATTTTGATTGAGCTCGTAGTACCGACCTGTCCCCAGATCGTAACCTCATCACCGATGACACAGCAACCGGCAATACCGGTTTGCGACGCCATCAGGCACTTTTTACCAATCACGGTGTCGTGTCCGACATGGATCTGGTTGTCGAGTTTGGTGCCGGCCCCGATGGTCGTGTCGCCGGTAACGCCGCGGTCAATCGTACACAAGGCACCGATGCCCACGTTGTCTTCGATTACCACCCTGCCGCACGATTTCAGTTGGTCGAAACCCTCCGGGCGTTTCTTATAGTAGAATGCATCCGCCCCAAGCACGGTGCCGGCGTGGATGATCACATTATCGCCAATCACCGTATGGTCGTAAATCGTCACGTTGGAATGGATCAGGCAATTCTTCCCGATTCTGACGTGGTTGCCTACGAATACATTGGGCTGGATGATCGTCCCTTCCCCGATCTGGGCCGATTCCGCAATAACAGCGCTCGCCATCCGGAAAGGCCGGAAATGTTGTCCGATCTTATTGAAATCCCGGAACGGGTCGTCGGAAATCAGGAGGGCTTTTCCCTCCGGACACGCGACTTCCTTGTTGATCAACACAATCGTCGCCGCTGACTGCAGTGCTTTATCGTAGTATTTCGGATGGTCAACAAATACAATATCCCCCGGTTCCACCACATGGATTTCGTTCATGCCATGTACCTCAAAGGCTTTGTCCCCCACAAAGGGACAACCGATGATCGAGGCGATTTCTTCAAGCGTATGGACGCGGGGGAATTTCATAGTATCAATTTGAAAATTTGAAGATTTGGAAATTTTCTCAATCGTCAGTGAAACAATTATCTCATTTTCTAATTATCTAATTGTCATTCGCTAATTCACTAATTAACTCATTCGCTAATTAACTCATTCGCTAATTAACTAATTGTCATTTGTTGATTAACTCACGGCTAATCCGCCACTCCAACAATTATCTCATTTTCTAATTATCTAATTATCTCATTCGCTAATTAACCCATTCGCTAATTACTCCTTCACCCGCTCAATATAGTTCCCCGTTGCCGTATCCACCTTAATCTTATCACCTTCGTTGATGAAAAGAGGCACATTCACGGTAGCACCCGTTTCAAGAGTAGCCGGTTTGGTCGCGTTGGTCGAGGTATTGCCTTTCACACCTGGCTCCGAGTAGGTCACTTCCAGCACAATAGAAGCCGGCATCTCCACAGAAAGTGGTGCCTCGGTTTCAGCATTGATGATCACTTTCACCGTAGAGCCTTCTTTCAGGAACTCCGGTGCGTCAAGGATATCTTTGTTCAGTGTGATTTGCTCGTACGTTTCCGTATGCATGAAGTGGTATTGGTTGCCTTCCGGATACAGAAACTGGAATTCATGTGTCTCAACCCGAACCTCGTCGATCTTGTGACCAGCCGAAAAGGTGTTGTCCAACACTTTACCGTTGGTGAGACTCTTGAGTTTCGTGCGCACGAAGGCAGGGCCCTTGCCCGGTTTCACGTGAAGGAATTCAATGATTTTGTAGATGTCGTTGTTGTATTTGATGCACAAACCGTTACGAATATCTGATGTAGAAGCCATATAAAAGGAGTTATTTTTAGGAGTTAGGAATTAGGAGTTAGGAGTGACGCCGATCCGAGAACCATGAACTATCAACTATCAACCCTCCTCTACTCTTTCGAGCTTCCCAGGTAGCCCTTCATAATACCCCGCGGCGAGTTTCGAACCGCCATCAGGATTTCATCGCGTTCCGGAGTCGCCTCCATTTCCGCTTCGATGATTGCCACTGCCTGAGAATTGTTGTAATTTTTTTGGTAAAGGATACGGTAGATATCCTGGATCTCACGGATCTTTTCCGCCGTGAAACCACGACGGCGCAGGCCTACCGAATTGATTCCGACGTAGGAAAGCGGCTCACGCGCAGCCTTCACATACGGCGGCACGTCTTTCCGCACCAACGACCCCCCGGTGACGAAGGCGTGGTTGCCGATGGTCGAAAACTGGTGTACGGCTACGAGTCCGGCCAATACGACATAATCGCCTACGGTGACGTGTCCGGCCAGGTTGGTATTGTTCGAAAAGATACTATTGTTTCCCACAACACAGTCGTGAGCGATGTGGCAATACGCCATGATGAGGCAGTTTTTGCCAATGACGGTTTTCATCCGGTCGGAGGTACCACGGTTGATCGTTACGCATTCGCGGATGGTGGTGCCATCCCCAATTTCAGCGGTGGTATCTTCTCCCTGGTACTTCAGGTCCTGCGGCGGGGCCGAAATGACCGCACCGGGAAATATGTTACAGTTCTTGCCTATCCGGGCGCCCTCCATAATGGTGACATTCGATCCGATCCAGGTGCCTTCGCCGATGACGACATTGGCATGGATGGTCGTAAATGGCTCGATTACCACATTCTTGGCAATCTTCGCGCTCGGGTGTACGTAGGCTAACGGTTGATTCATACGTTCGTTTTGGTTTCTTTAATTTTTACGGGCAATCTGCGCCATCAGTTCGGCTTCGGTCACCAGCTTGCCATTGGCATAGGCGCTCGCCTGCATGTGACAGATGCCCCGGCGGATCGGCGCCAACAGGTCACACTTGAAGATCAGGGTATCGCCCGGCAGTACCTTTTGCTTGAATTTTACATTGTCGATCTTCATGAAGAAGGTCAGGTAGTTCTCAGGATCCGGAACGGTACTCAACACCAGGATACCGCCACACTGCGCCATCGCCTCTACGATCAAAACGCCCGGCATCACCGGCGCATCCGGGAAGTGCCCCACGAAAAACGGCTCGTTCATCGTGACGTTCTTGAGGCCAACCACATGCTGGTCCGATAATTCAAAAATCTTATCCACCAACAAAAACGGCGGACGGTGCGGCAACATCGACATGATCTTGTTGACGTCCATCAGCGGTTCGCGGTTGATATCGCAAACCGGAACGGCATTGCGCTGCTCGAGTTTGATGATCTTGTTGAGTTTCTTGGCGAATTGGGTATTGACGAAGTGACCGGGTTTGTTGGCGATCACACGTCCTTTTATCTTGGTTCCGATGAGCGCAAGGTCACCCACTACATCCAATAGCTTGTGACGCGCCGCTTCGTTCGGGTAGTGCAGGGTCAGGTTATCGAGGATGCCATTCGGCGTGACCGAGATTTTATCCTTGCCAAAGGCCACTTTCAGGTTCTCCATCGTCGATGGGGAAATTTCCTTATCGACATATACGATGGCATTGTTCAGGTCGCCGCCTTTGATGAGACCATGCTCCAACAGCGACTCGAGTTCGTGCAGGAAGCTGAAGGTACGCGCCTCAGAGATTTCCGAT
>DATGXZ010000187.1:0-2803 GCA_035298445.1 Flavobacterium sp. | reverse complement strand
GCCATTGCGATTACCGCCACGGGAGGTACACCTTTGACCGGAGCCAATCCGTACCAATTTGCCTGGTCGGGCCCCAACGGTTTTACCTCCAACCAGCAGGATCTTTCCACCGTCTACGCCGGTAACTACACGGTGGTGGTGACGGATGCGTCGGGCTGTACCGATACCCTTGCCGTGACCCTCAACGAGCCGCCGGGCATACAGGTGGCGGTCACCACAACGCCTATGAGTTGCTACAACGCGAACGACGCCTCGGTTTCACTGGCCATCAGCGGCGGAACAGGCCCGTATACGGTCAATTGGAGCAACCTCGCCACCGGGACCTTCCAAAACAATCTGGCGGCGGATACTTATACCATCACCATCACCGATGCGTCCAACTGTCCGAAGGTCATTACGGTGGTGGTCGACCAGGCGCCTTTGTTCGACGTGACGCCCGTCGTGCGTGAGATTTCCTGCTTCGGCGCGAACGATGGCAGCATCAACCTGAATTTCGTAGGCGGTATCGCACCGGTCGTGCTGACCTGGTCAGACGGCAGTCCGGCGGGTACCCAGCGCAATAACTTGGGACCGGGCACCTATAGCGTGACCATCACCGACGCCAAGCCCTGCGTCATTACCCGAACGTTCACCCTCGTCGAACCGCAACCCCTTGTAGTGTCGGCCAACGTCACCCATGCCTTCGATTGTAACGATGCCAACAGCGGGGCCATTAACCTGATGGTAGCGGGCGGTTCGGCACCCTTTACCTACCAATGGACGAACGGGGCTACCACCGAAGACCTCATCGCGATTCCGGCCGGGAATTACGGCATCACCGTGACCGACGCGCGCGGCTGTACCAAAACCGCCACCTATATCGTGAACCGCCAGCCGCCTTTAGTGGCGGTGGTGGACACCCAATCGGATTTCAACTGTGAAACGCGCTATGTGAAACAAACCTTCCGCGCCAACGTAACGGGAGGCGTACCGCCCTACCAGTTGCAATGGTCGAGTGGGACGGTGAGCGGTGCCAATAACGAAATAATGGAGACGGAACAGGAAGGCGCCATCGTGTTGGATGTGGTGGATGCGCAGGGTTGTACGACCCAGTATTCCTTCAATGTCGAGATTCCGGTGTTGGGAGAAGCCGGCTTCTCGCAGGATGCCATTGCCTACCAAACCTATGGGTATTATTCCATACAGGATCCGATACAGTTTACCAACCAGGCCACGGGCGACTGGGAATCGATCGCATGGGATTTCGGCGACGGCAGTTTTTCAACCGATGAAAACCCGATACATACCTATGTCAGGGAAGCGGAGTATGTGGTGAAGCAAACCGTCACCTATCCTTTTGGCTGTGTCTACACGGCTTTTGTGACCTTTTTGGTGGATAAAGGATACGAACTCATGATCCCGAATGCGTTTACACCGAATGGGGACGGACTCAATGACACGTTTGTGCCGGTCTACAAAGGACTCGACTCTATCCAACTCGAAATCTTCACCACCTGGGGCGAGAAGATCTACGAGGAAAAAGGGGCGACCATCGTCGGATGGAACGGCGAAGTGAAAGACCTCGAGACCGAGAACGGCAACTATTACTACAAAATCACCGCCACCACCTTCTACGGCGGCGTCATAACCGAAAAAGGACCGTTGGTCTTGCTGAAATAACCATGAGGAAGGCTTTTCTAATCGCGATATGTGTTGTCTTGTTGCCCAAGTTGCGGGCCCAGGATCCGATTTTTACGCAGTATTTCCTCGTGCCGGAAACCCTGAACCCTGCCTTTACGGGCTATCTTGAAACGGGCAGCCTGGGACTCATCCACCGTTCGCAATGGCCCGACCTGAATTTGCGGGTCGATACCGATTATGTATACGGCTCGGAATGGATCGACCGCATGCAGTCGGGCGTCGGTTTGTCGGTGCTGAACCACCGTGAGAATTTCACGGGTTATGTATTTACGCAGTTGAACGCGGCCTATGCGTATCGCGTGCAGTTGTCGAACGACTGGTATTTCCGTCCGGCTGTTGAGATAGGGGCCGGGTTTAAGTCGTATGGTTTCAATGATCTCATCCTGCAGGACCAACTCAACATCGGTACGGGCACCATCAATCCGATCACAAGCGACCCCTCGGCACTCGACGCGCGGGAAAAGATTTGGTTTGCCGATTTGTCGGCGGCTATGTTGCTCAACAACGAAACGACCTGGTTCGGACTCTCCCTAAAACACCTGAACCGCCCCGATATTTCGCTCACGCAACGCGGCAACCTGCCCCTTGAGATGTTCTTTGCCGCCTCGATGGGACACCGCCTCAAAGTAGCCGACTACCTCGACGCGACGATATTGCCCTACGAAACCGACCTGCTCCTGAATGCCAACATCATGAAACAGGGTGAGTTCAGTCGGGTGGATCTCGGTGCCGAACTCCTCTTCAAGGATTTCTTTTTCGGCGTCAGCTTTGCGACAAGCCCATTTACCAAAACCACCAACGCCTCATTCCTGACATCGGTAAACGCCTTTGCCGGACTGCAATACGAGCACTTCAAATTCGGGCTCTCCCACGACTTCAACACCACCGGCATCGGACGCACGGGCGGCGTATACGAATTGTCGATCGGCTACCAGTTTGATTTGTATGTGAATTGTTTGGGTTGTCCGCAACGGGGCACGGATCGGGATTGGTAGGGGGAGAGGAAAGAAGAGAGAGGAGAGAGGAGAGAGGAGAGAGGAGAGAGGAAAGCAACTACCCATACCGCGCTGACACGGATTTCCTTCGGCAGGCGCTGCGCTGGTGTGTAATCCGTACCCGCCAT
>DATGXZ010000186.1:0-12770 GCA_035298445.1 Flavobacterium sp. | reverse complement strand
GAGATCTATGCTCAGCTGATCGATGACCTCAATGGTACGACCCTGCTCGCTGTTTCATCGCGCGACAAAGGCTTCGATACCAAAGGGACCAAAATCGAGATCGCAAGCGCTGTCGGCAAAGCCGTAGCGGAGAAAGCGTTGAAAGCCGGAATCGAGGCCGTTACCTTTGACAGGGGCGGTAACCTCTACCACGGACGTGTTAAATCATTGGCGGAAGGCGCACGCGAAGCCGGCCTTAAATTCTAAGCTCAAATGAAGAATAAAAGTATCGAATTAGTAAAACCGAGCGGACTTGAACTGAAAGACCGCCTCGTAGCTGTCAACCGCGTTACCAAAGTAACGAAAGGTGGACGTGCTTTCGGTTTCTCGGCCATCGTAGTCGTTGGTGACGAAAACGGTGTGGTAGGCCACGGTCTCGGAAAGTCGAAAGACGTGTCCGAAGCCATTGCAAAAGCAGTGGAAGATGCCAAGAAAAACCTGGTCAAGATTCCGTTGAGCGGACAGTCTGTTCCACACGAGCAGAAAGGCAAGTTCGGCGGTGCCCGTGTTTTCCTGATGCCTGCGTCACACGGTACCGGTGTTATTGCCGGTGGTGCGGTTCGTGCCGTACTCGAGTCAGTAGGTATCCACGACGTATTGTCAAAATCACAGGGATCTTCTAACCCACATAACGTGGTAAAAGCAACGTTCGACGCGCTGTTGCAAATGCGTAGCGCCGCTACCGTAGCTAAGCACCGTGGCGTTTCCCTAGAAAAAGTGTTTAAAGGTTAATAGCAGAAAAAATGGCAAAGCTTAAAGTAAAACAAGTAAGGAGTCAGATCAACTGCCCGCTTACGCAGAAGCGAGGCCTTGAAGCCCTCGGTTTGCGCCGTGTGGGTCAGGTCGTAGAGCATGAGTCAAATCCTGCTATCCTTGGGATGATCAAAAAAGTAAAACACCTGGTTTCCGTAGAGGAGTCCAAATAATACGGTATAGAGATGAATTTGAGTAATTTACAACCTGCTGCAGGTTCTACGCACAATCAGAACAAACGAGTAGGCCGTGGTGAAGGCTCCGGAAAAGGTGGTACTGCTGCACGCGGACACAAAGGAGCTAAATCACGTTCAGGCTACTCTAAGAAGATTGGCTTCGAAGGTGGTCAGATGCCCCTTCAGCGCCGTGTGCCTAAATTCGGTTTCAAAAACATCAACCGTGTGGAATACCAGGGTGTGAACCTTGATACCCTCCAGAAACTGGTTGATAATGGTGTGGTGACCGATACCGTGGATTTCAACACGTTGATCGAAAACCGTCTGGCTACCAAGAATGAGGTCGTAAAGATCCTCGGTCGTGGTGAGCTGAAAGCGAAACTGAAAGTATCCGCACACAAATTCACAGCAACTGCAAAGGCAGCTATCGAGGCTGCAGGTGGAGAAGCTGTAGAACTATAATCCTTCTGTTAAGATGAAGAATTTTTTTGAATCAATACGCAATGTCTGGAAGATCGAGGAGCTGAAGAATCGTATCGTGCTCACGCTCGGCCTTCTGCTCGTGTATCGCTTCGGCGCTCACGTTCCGCTTCCGGGCATCGATACGACTCAATTAAGCGGCTTAACAGGACAAACGGAAAGTGGTATTGGATCGATCCTTGATATGTTTACGGGTGGTGCCTTCTCAAAGGCCTCCGTATTCGCACTCGGGATCATGCCTTACATCTCTGCATCCATCGTGGTGCAGTTGATGGGCATTGCCATCCCTTACTTGCAGAAACTCCAGAAAGACGGCGAAAGCGGACGTAAGAAAATCAACCAGATTACACGTTGGTTGACTATCATTGTGTGTCTCGTGCAGGCTCCGGGCTATATCTTCAACCTGAACCAAACGCTGCCTAAGTCGGCGTTCGCAGACGGTTTCTTCGATGTATCCTTCCTGTTCGTATCCGTGACCATTCTTGTAACCGGCACCATCTTCGCGATGTGGTTGGGCGAGAAAATCACCGATAAGGGTATCGGAAACGGTATCTCCCTCCTCATTATGATTGGTATCCTTGCCCGTATGCCGCAGGCGTTCGTACAGGAATTCGCTTCTGTTGTGACTAACAACGGAGGTGGGCCAATGCTTATCGTATTGGAGATTATCGGTTGGCTGGTGGTCATTATTGCCTGCGTGCTCCTGGTTATGGCCGTTCGCAAAATCCCGGTACAGTACGCCCGCCGTACAGTGGCCGGTGAATTTGAGACGGATGCGACCGGCGCTAACCGACAGTTTATTCCACTTAAGCTGAACGCGTCTGGGGTAATGCCGATCATCTTCGCACAGGCGATCATGTTTATCCCTGCTGCTGTAGCCGGACTCGACAAGCAGTCGGAAACAGCGCAGTCGATCGCTTCGACTTTCCAAAATATCTTCGGATTCTGGTATTGCTTCGTTTTCGGGCTTTTGATCGTAATCTTTACGTATTTCTATACAGCGATTACGGTTCCGACCAACAAGATGGCGGACGACCTGAAACGCAGTGGTGGTTTCATTCCGGGCATCAAGCCTGGAGAAGAAACGGCGAACTATCTTGACAGGATCATGTCATTGGTGACGTTCCCTGGTTCCCTGTACCTGGTGTTGATTGCGATCCTTCCTGCGATCGTACACAACCTCGGAGTACAACAACCTTGGGCGATGTTTTACGGCGGAACGTCGTTGATTATTATGGTAGGTGTCGCAATCGATACCATCCAACAAATCAACGCTTACATCCTGAACAGGCACTATGATGGCCTGATGAAGAGCGGTAAAAATAGAAAAGCGGTCGCGTAAGCATGGCAAAACAGTCAGCAATAGAACAGGACGGTTCCATCATCGAGGCACTCTCGAATGCTATGTTCCGTGTTGAGTTGGAAAACGGACATATCGTCATCGCGCACATCTCCGGTAAAATGCGTATGCACTACATCAAGTTGCTCCCGGGCGACAAGGTGAAACTGGAAATGAGCCCGTACGATCTGTCAAAAGCGAGAATCACGTACAGATATTAAAAAAAGACAGAGATGAAAGTAAGAGCATCCGTAAAGAAGAGAAGTGCCGAGTGCGTCATCGTACGCCGCAAAGGCAGATTATACGTAATCAACAAGAAGAATCCTAGATTTAAACAAAGACAAGGGTAATTATGGCAAGAATAGCAGGGGTAGACATCCCCAAAAACAAGAGAGGCGTTATTGCTTTGACCTATATCTTCGGTATCGGAAAAAGCCGTGCGTCCGAGATCCTGGCCAAAGCCAATGTTAGTGAAGACACCAAAGTGCAAGAGTGGAACGATGACCAAATCAGTGCGATCCGTGATGCCGTGTCTTATTACAAAATCGAAGGAGAGCTTCGCTCCGAGACGTCGCTGAACATCAAGCGTCTGATGGACATTGGTTGCTACCGTGGCATCCGTCACCGTTCCGGACTTCCGCTTCGTGGACAACGTACGAAAAACAACTCCCGTACGAGAAAAGGTAAGAGAAAAACTGTTGCGAACAAGAAGAAAGCAACTAAATAATAAGTAGTAATGGCTAAAGCGAATACCAAAAAACGCAAGGTTGTAATCGAGTCGACAGGTGAAGCACACATCAGCGCTACCTTCAACAACATCATCATCTCCCTGACCAACAAAAAAGGGGAAGTGATCGCATGGTCGTCAGCAGGTAAGATGGGCTTCCGCGGTTCTAAAAAGAACACGCCGTATGCTGCCCAGATGGCGGCTGAAGATTGCAGCAAGGTAGCTCTTGAGGCTGGACTCAAAAAAGTGAAGGTGTTTGTGAAAGGACCGGGCAACGGACGTGAGTCTGCCATCCGTTCTATCCACAACGGCGGTATCGAGGTGACAGAGATTATCGACGTAACTCCAATGCCTCACAACGGTTGTCGTCCACCGAAAAGACGTCGCGTTTAATTAATAGTACTATCTGGCGGAGCCCGGTCATCGGAGGATTAGACCTGAATTCATGATCGCCGCCCTTAATCAAATTTAAAATGGCAAGATATACTGGTCCACAAACAAGAATCGCCCGTAAATTCGGCGAGGCGATCTTCGGAGACGATAAGTCGTTCGAAAAAAGAAATTACCCTCCGGGACAACACGGTCTCGCGAAAAAGAGAGGTAAGAAATCCGAATATGCCGTACAGTTGATGGAAAAGCAAAAAGCGAAGTACACTTACGGTATCCTGGAAAAACAATTCCGCGGTCTCTTCGAGAAAGCTGCTGCCAAGAAAGGCGTAACAGGTGAAGTACTGTTGCAACTTTGCGAAGCGCGTCTCGATAACGTGGTATTCCGCATGGGCATCGCACCATCACGTCGTGCTGCCCGTCAAATCGTTTCGCACCGCCATATTACGGTAAACGGTGAGTTGGTAAACATCCCGTCTTACCACCTGAAGCCGGGCGACAAAGTAGCCGTCCGCGAAAAATCGAAGTCAGTTGAAGTGATCGTGAATTCGTTGGCAGCCTCTGCCCACGTTTACGAGTGGATCACCTGGAACAATGAGCAGATGGAAGGTACCTTCGTAAGCGTACCGGCCCGCATCCAGATCCCTGAGAACATCAAGGAGCAGCTGATCGTCGAATTGTATAACAAATAAAAACTGACTGAGTCGTAATGGCAATATTTAATTTTCAAAAGCCCGATAAAGTTATCATGATCGATTCAACCGATTTTGAGGGGAAATTCGAATTCCGCCCCCTCGAACCCGGTTACGGATTGACCGTTGGTAATGCCCTCCGGAGAGTACTGCTCTCTGCACTTGAGGGGTACGCAATCACCTCTGTGAGGATTGAAGGTGTCGACCACGAGTTTTCCACGATCTCCGGCGTTGTTGAGGATGTCACCGAGATCATCCTGAACCTGAAGCAAGTTCGCTTCAAGCGCCAGATCGAAGACGTCGATAACGAATCAGTTACGATCTCGCTTTCAGGAAAGGACCAGGTAACGGCAGGTGATTTCCAAAAATTCATCTCCGGCTTCCAGGTACTTAATCCAGACCTCGTCATCTGCAACCTCGACAGCAAAGTCAACCTGAACCTTGAACTCACTATTGAGAAAGGTCGCGGGTATGTCTCTGCCGAAGAGAACAAAAAGCAGAACGCTGCTATCGGAACCATCGCTACCGACTCGATCTTCACCCCTGTGAAGAACGTCAAGTATGCGATCGAGAACTTCCGTGTCGAGCAAAAGACCGACTACGAAAAACTCGTATTCGAGATCAAGACCGACGGTTCTATCGCTCCGAAAGACGCGTTGACAGAGGCCGCAAAAGTACTCATCCACCACTTCATGCTCTTCTCTGATGAGCGCATCACACTCGAAGCCGATGAAATCGCGCAAACTGAGTCGTATGATGAAGAGTCGCTGCACATGCGTCAGCTCCTGAAGACCAAACTGGTCGACATGGACCTGTCAGTGCGCGCCCTTAACTGCCTTAAGGCAGCCGAAGTGGAGACACTGGGTGACCTGGTTTCCTTCAACAAAAATGACTTAATGAAATTCCGCAATTTCGGTAAGAAATCACTCACCGAACTCGACGAACTGGTGGCCAACAAAAACCTGACGTTCGGAATGGATTTGTCAAAATATAAGCTCGATAAAGAATAACTAACTTCTTCATATTTTGCTCTCCAGGGCGGATCGCAGCAAGATGAAGATTTAAACAGAATGTCATGAGACACGGAAAAAAAGTAAATCACCTTAGCAGGCAGGCGGGTCACCGCAAGTCGATGCTCGCCAACATGGCATGCTCACTTATCGAGCACAAGCGCATCAACACTACAGTAGCGAAAGCAAAAGCGCTTAAGCAATTCGTAGAGCCGCTGATCACCAAATCAAAGGAAGACACGACACACAACCGTCGTATCGTGTTTGCCTACCTTCGTAACAAATACGCCGTAACCGAACTGTTCCGCGACGTAGCCGCCAAAGTAGGCGACCGTCCGGGTGGGTATACCCGCATCATCAAGCTCGGGAATCGTCTGGGTGATAACGCCGATATGGCGATGATCGAACTGGTCGACTTCAACGAACTCTACAACGGAGGCAAGAAAGAGGAGAAAAAAGGACGTAGCCGTCGTGGTGGCAAGAAGGCAACTTCTGCTGCTGCTCCAGCCGCCGCCGCTCCAGCTGCTGCACCTGCTGTAGAAGAAGCTCCGGAAGCAGTTGCTGCTCCCGTAGTAGAAGAAGCGGTAGTAGTCGAAGAAACCGTTGCTGTTGAAGAGACGCCGGTTGCTGAAGAGACAGCGGTTGAAGAAGCCCCGGCTGCTGAGATCGCAACGGAAGACGCTCCTGAAGCGGCTGCTGAAGGCGAAGAAAAGAAAGAAGATGCAGAGTAATCAACATCTGATTCTATAAATTAAAGGCTGTCCGTCATGGACGGCCTTTTTTTTGTTTGGGCAGCATCGCGTTTCGGTTCCAAAAGACGTCAGGTACCGGCTGTTCGCTTTAGCTTTCGTTCCGGGCCACCGGTTTTGTAGCACTGCTTCCCGGCTTCTGCTGTCGCCGTCAGCAGTGGCAAAACCAGGCGTCCGGCCCGAAAGGCTGCCGCTGCCATCCGGGCTGCAACCGACTCTCTGTTCCAGAAAACGTTTTTTGGAAAACACGAAATGAACTACCTTTGCGCCGTTCGGTACGGAAGGGTATTGATGGCCTTCACACGCCCAGAGCGAGAGTTAAAATCCAGTTTTCACTAACCACCAATACCAACCACTGACCACTAACTACACACAACTACCATGAAATACAACACACGTCCAACCGCCCTCCTGCTGCTCGCCGACGGGACGGTCTTTTACGGAAAATCCATCGGGATTTCCGGAACTACTTTCGGCGAAGTATGCTTCAACACCGGTATGACCGGCTATCAGGAAATCTTCACCGATCCGTCGTATTTCGGCCAGATTATGGTCGCCACCAATGCCCACATCGGCAACTACGGTGTCAATACCGACGAAGTAGAGGCCGACCGCGTGATGATCTCCGGGCTTGTCTGCAAGAACTTTAGTTTCAACTATTCCCGAGATAAAGCCTACGGAAGCCTCGAGGAGTATTTCGAAAAACAACAGCTTGTCTGCATTTCCGACGTCGATACACGTGCGCTCGTAGCGTACATCCGTGACCATGGTGCCCAAAACGCCGCCATCTCTACCGATGGAACACCGCTTGAGGAACTAAAGAAACAACTGGCAGCGGTGCCGGATATGGAAGGACTTGAACTCGCCTCGAAGGTATCTACAACAGAGCCCTATTTTGTTGGCGAGGAGAACGCCCCGTATCGCATATCTGCCCTTGATCTCGGTATTAAAAAGAACATCCTGCGCAACCTCGCCAAAAGAGGGTGCTACATCAAAGTATTCCCGTACGACGCCACCTACGAAGAGATGAAGGCGTTTAACCCACACGGATATTTCCTGTCGAACGGCCCAGGGGATCCGGATCCGCTTATTGCTGCCCAGGAAGTGGCCCGCGAAATCCTAAAACACAACGACCCGCTGTTCGGTATTTGCCTCGGTCACCAGGTCATCGCCCTGGCCAATGGCATCCCAACGTATAAAATGTTCAACGGGCATCGCGGCATTAACCATCCAGTCAAGAATCTACTGACCGGAGAAGGCGAGATTACCTCGCAAAACCACGGATTCGCGGTCAGCAAGAAAGAACTGCTCGAACATCCCGATTTCGAAATCACGCACCTGCACATCAACGATGAAACGGTCGCCGGTATGCGAATGAAGTCGAAGAACTGTTTCTCGGTGCAATACCACCCTGAGGCCAGTCCGGGGCCGCACGATGCCACCTATCTTTTCGATCAGTTCATCGAGAATATCAATAAAAACGAAAAAGCCGCTGTATAAGCGGCTTTTTCTCAACATGGATACAGTGTTAGGCAGTTTGCTTACGGCGGTCGCGCTCCAATTGGAGGTAGATTCCCAGTACATTGGAGGGGTCGACCTTCAGTACTTCTACGATCCGGTCGAAAAGTTCAATCGAAAGCGGCTTGATTCCCTCTTCGATTCCAGTATAATCGTTGACAGAAATACCCAACGCTTCTGCGAGTTGGTTCTCTGTGAAATGTCGGTCGGCGCGGACCGTGCGTAGTAAGTTAGACAGTGAACTCATGGGGGTTAGTATTGGTTGTCGTACGACAAGAGTACTACAAAAAAGGCGGTCGCACATCATCCAAAACCGACTTTGGGTGAATTCGGTCGGTTTTGTGGCGTATCCTGCACTAAATCGTTTGAGTTTATAACTTTTTTGGGATTAGTCAATTAGCGCTTTTCCGACAGGCCCAAATTTCTTACTTTCGGGAAAAATTGAGCCAAATACTAACAAATAAGCAAACACAATGAGTATCATCATCAAAGTACATGCAAGGCAAATCCTCGATTCGCGCGGAAATCCCACCATTGAAGTAGACGTCGTCACCGAAAACGGTGTGCTCGGACGTGCTGCCGTACCGTCAGGCGCCTCTACCGGCGAACACGAAGCAGTGGAACTCCGCGACGGAGGGAAGGCCTACATGGGCAAAGGTGTCAGGAAAGCAGTCGAAAACGTCAACGGCGCCATCGCCGAAGAAATCGTCGGGATTTCTGTTTTCGAGCAAAACTACATCGACCAAAAGATGATCGAGCTCGACGGTACGCACAATAAAGGCAACCTGGGTGCCAATGCCATTCTGGGTGTGTCACTTGCCGTGGCAAAAGCAGCGGCCAACGAACTCGGCTTACCGCTTTACCGCTACGTAGGCGGTGTATCCGGAAATACGCTTCCCGTTCCGATGATGAACATCATCAACGGCGGTTCACACTCCGATGCGCCGATCGCCTTCCAGGAATTCATGATCATGCCGGTGAAGGCAACCTCTTTCACCCACGCTATGCAGATGGGTACGGAGATCTTCCACAACCTGAAAAAAGTACTCCACGACCGCCACTTGTCGACAGCGGTAGGCGATGAAGGTGGTTTTGCACCCAACCTTGCCGGTGGCACAGAAGATGCCCTCGACTCCATCAAGACAGCGGTAGAGAACGCCGGATACAAATTCGGTGACGATATCATGATCGCCCTGGACTGCGCCGCTTCGGAATTCTATGTAAACGGGAACTACGACTACACCAAGTTCGAAGGCGCCACCGGTAAAGTACGTTCGTCTAAGGAACAGGCCGAATACCTGGCCGAGCTTGCGTCGAAATACCCGATTATCTCCATTGAAGACGGTATGTATGAGGATGATTGGGACGGCTGGAAATACCTCACGGATCTCATTGGCGACAAAGTACAGCTAGTGGGTGACGACCTCTTCGTGACCAACGTACAGCGTCTGGCTACCGGCATCGAGAAAGGCATCGCGAATTCCATCCTGATAAAAGTCAACCAGATCGGTACCCTCACAGAGACGATCGCTGCCGTGAATATGGCCCACAATGCTGGCTACACCTCGGTGATGTCACACCGTTCCGGCGAGACCGAAGACAACACGATTGCCGACCTCGCGGTTGCGCTCAACTGCGGACAGATCAAGACCGGCTCGGCTTCCCGCTCGGACCGTATGGCGAAATACAACCAATTGCTGCGTATTGAAGAGGAGTTGGGCAGCACGGCGTACTTCCCTGGTAAAAAAGCATTTAAGGTAAAATAATCCTACAATTTTACGATTTCATAATAACGCTCCGTCATTTGGCGGAGCGTTTTGTTTATATTTGGAAGTCAGAAAGTTGTACCATGAAAAAACTACTACTTCTTTGCGTTTTATTGGCTGCAGGTGTCCAGGCGCAGATTGTCAACATACCCAATCCCGCATTTAAGACGTTTCTTTTGTCAGACGGAA
Source organism: Flavobacterium sp. (assembly GCA_035298445.1). Classification (GTDB taxonomy): domain Bacteria; phylum Bacteroidota; class Bacteroidia; order Flavobacteriales; family Flavobacteriaceae; genus Flavobacterium. The sequence goes on along the minus strand of DATGXZ010000186.1, from coordinate 2,945 downwards.
CAAACGCCCAGAATGCCGCGGGCGAATATATTGCAATTGATGCCAACGGTGACGGCGAGATTCAACAGAGCGAAGCCAATCAAGTTGTTTCCATACAACTTAATATAAGTTTGGTGACGACTTTTGAAGGGATCAATTCTTTTTTCAATCTAGAAAAGGTATACATTTCGCTATCTCCTTACGGCGGGATCGCACCGCCGTACATGCTCGATTTACAGGGCTTACAACATTTGTCTGGTGTTTGGATTAATGGCACTGGGCAGGTTTCTCTCAGTAATCTCCCTTCCCTGGATACGTTGTCATTCTATGCGGCAAGTCCAACCTCTATCACGATTGAAAGCTGCCCTAATTTGGAGTCTGTAACAGCGTCACAATTATTAGCAGAAGAGCTTGTGCTTGATTTCTCTGGTTGTGTGGGTCTGAAAGATATTTCATTTGCCTTTTCTAGGTTAGCGGGACTGGATGTTCATGGTACCTCGGTCGAAGACGTTGTGCTAGAGTATTGCAATTTGGATTGGCTGAATGCAGACGCCACCCCTGACCTTGAAAGCCTAAAAGTATGTTCGGCGTCTACGGATGTAGGTAACTATGTCGGCCCAGGCCTTAGCTCACTTTCGGTGAATGGATCTGGAGTTAAATTTGTCGAACTGTCGGAACTTGAGATTGAATCATTGGATTTTTCCCAGGCCAACCAATTAGAAGAACTTAAATTTTTAGGCGAGGAGTGGGCGTTCTATCTAACCGACCTCAATTTGTCTGGTTGCAGCCACTTAAAGTTTCTTGACCTCTTTGCATTAAACGCACCGGTTTTAGACCTGACGGAATGTACGTCTTTGGAGACGGTTCGGTTGGGCTGGCTCGATAGCGCGATCGCTATTTTGGCCAAGAATGGTGCAGCGGAAGATTTTGTTTGGGAGTATAGCTGGTGGTGGGGTGGTGGCGATCTGGATCAACGTCTTTTGAGTCTGCAATTGTTTTGTATTGATGAATCGCAATTCGATGCCATCACCGGTGAAATGGCGGAGTTGTCGGATGTAGTGGTAAGTCCCTATTGTTCGTTTGTTCCCGGAGGTGACTATAACACATTGTCGGGTTCTATTACGCTCGATGGCGATGGCGACGGGTGCGATGTCGATGACCCCGTTCCGGCCTTTCAGGTGGGAATAACTATTGACCAGGGGTATTACGGGACTCTAGCACGGGAAGGCAATTACGAGATGTTTTTACCATTTAACGGTGACTATGTCATCCAACCTTTAATCGTCGATAACCCATCATATTTTACGGTTGCCCCTTCCTCTGTTCCCATTTCTATCACTGGAACAACCTCAGTAGCTGATGTCAATTTTTGCATCACCCCCAACGGCATCCATCACGATGTAGAGGTTACCATCGCCCCGCTTGGCGTCATCCGCCCGGGTTTTGACGCGTCGTATGCCGTTACCTATCGCAACAAAGGGAACCAGGTGGAGAATGGACAGGTCAGTTTCCAGTTCGATGATGATAAATTGGATGTGGTGTCGACGTCCCAGGCGCCGGCCAATAGTGCAACCGGCAACCTCTCGTGGAATTTTACCGGCCTGCTTCCCTACGAAAGCCGTACGATCATCGTAACGGTCAACGCGAACAGCCCCGTTGAGACGCCTGCGGTGAACATAGGCGATATCATGACGTACAACAGCAGTGTTACGCTTTTGCAAACGGATGAGAATCCTGTTGATAACGCCTTCGCTTTCCGCCATACCGTGGTAGGCTCCTATGATCCCAATGATATTACGTGCCTGGAAGGCGACATCGTTTCGCCCTCGCTTATCGGCAAATACCTGCATTACCACGTTAATTTCGAGAACACGGGTAACTTTCCTGCTGAAAATGTGGTGGTTCGTATGAAGATGGACACTTCAAAATTTGATATGGCGAGTTTACAATTCATGGGCTCTTCCCACCAACCGCAGGTCCGTCGTAACGGTAGTTTGGTAGAGTTTATATTCGAAGGCATACAACTTCCTGAGGCAGGCAAAGGCTACGTACAGTTCAAGATCAAAACCAAAAACACACTGGTAACCGGCAACTCCGTCAGCCAGAAAGCCGACATCTACTTCGATTTCAACGCACCGGTAGCGACTAATACCGCTACGACGACTTTCCAACAACTTAGTGCCGTTACGCTGTCAGTTGAAGCCTTTGTGTTATGGCCTAACCCGGCGTCGGACGTTATTACGATTTCTGGGGCTGCCGACATCGAAGCGGTTTCCATCCTCAACCTTTTAGGGCAGGAGGTCTACAAACAGGACGGCAACGGACGGGGCACGCAAGTGAACATCTCGTCACTTCCTTCAGGTAATTACCTTGTGCGGGTGAAAGCAGCAGAAGGGGAGCAGTTGCTGAAATTGGTGAAGAAATAGGAGCAAAGCCCTAAAGTGGGCCTTTGAGCGATTCGGACGGGCGATTTCCGTCACTTCTTGCGAAATCGTTTGAAAAAAGGAAGAATTAACGTTTTTCTTGCATTTGCCGATTTTATTTTAGGGCAAAAAGCGCTACGTTTGTAAGGTTCTTTACAAACGACTTTAGTACCCATTTTACATCATGTCAAAAACAGCTATATTGGAACTTGATGGCACTACGTATGAATTTCCGGTTTTGGTCGGAAGCGAAAACGAAGTGGCCATCGACATCAACAAACTCCGTGACCTGACAGGCGCTATCACGCTCGATCCGGGTTACAAAAACTCCGGATCCTGTAAGAGCGATATCACCTTCCTCGACGGCGAAGAAGGCATCCTTCGCTACCGCGGGTATGCTATCGAAGATCTCGCGGAAAAAGCAAATTTCCTTGAGGTTTCGTATTTGGTCATCTTTGGCGAATTGCCTACCAAAGCGCAACTCGAGCAGTTCGAGAACGACATCCGTAAATACTCCCTCGTCAACGAGGAAATGAAAAACAT
>DATGXZ010000185.1:0-2755 GCA_035298445.1 Flavobacterium sp. | reverse complement strand
ACTGCAACACATCCACCCAAAACAACCAGGTGTCGAGTTGGGCATCGCCGAATTCCACCGCCTTGCGATAGCCGAGTTCGGCTTCTTCAAAGAGGTTCATCTCACGACAGATGGCGGCATAGCGTTTCCAGTACGAACGGTTCTGTTCATCGATATTAAGGGCTTTCCGTACATAGAAAAGCGCTTTCTGGAAATTCTTCTTCCGCAGGAACAAATCGGTGATGGCAATCCATCCTTTGTCCAACAGCGGATCTTCGTGTACGGTGCGGTTGTAGAACTTCAATGCCGTCGCCAAATCGCCCATTTTCTCATGGCACTTGCCAATGCGTAACAGGGCGTAGGAGGTGGCATCGTCGAGTTCAATCGTACGGTTATAGGCTTCGATGGCCTCTTCGTAGCGTTTCAACCGTTCGAGTGACTTGGCCTTTTCCATGAACGCACCCATGAACTCGTCGTCGATGAGGGTAGCATAGTCAAAAGCCCGCAGCGCGTCTTCGTATTGTTTCAGTCCGTAATGCAGGCGTCCTTTCTGGTGCCAGGCGATTTCACTGTACGGGTTGCGGTCGATATACCCGTCGAGGTAGGTGATGGCATCGGCATTTTGGTCCAGGAATTCGTAGCAATAGACCACGTTGTACAACGCCGCCTGGTCATACGGGTCTTCCTCCAGGCAACGGGTAAAACTCTCCTTGGCCTTTTCCAGGTTATCCATGAAGAGGTATTCCATTCCCATCAGGTTGTAAACATCCGCCAGGTCGTCGGTGTAAGTCAGGGCCACTTTCAGCAGTTCAACGGCCTTTTCGTGGTCGTCGCGCTTGCTATAGATACTGGCTTTCTGGATGTAGATTTCCTCGTTATGTGGCTCGATGGCGTAGAGTTCGTTCAGTAACTTCTCGGCCTGGTCAAGTTTATCCTCGTATATGAGCATTTCCACCTGCACCAACTTGAGTCCGGTAGAACGGGGGTGTTGCTCCAGGGCGAGCTTCAGCGCTTTTTTGGCAAGCGAGGCCTTCCCCATGTCGAGGTAGTGGAGTATGATCTCTTCGAATTCCTCCGAATCAAAGAAGAAAACCTTGTTGGTCTTCAGCATGCTTTCGAATCGGGACAGAGAGAGGCTGTAGTCTTCTTCTTCGTTGCTGAGGTTCATGTTGTGCATCAGTTAATTCTCCTTCCTAAAGGTAGCAACGCAATAACCGGGCCGCCGGTGGTGGGTTTCAATATTGTAAACAATTTAATTAACAAGTCAATTAGATAATGAGAAAATTAGAAAATCAGATAATGGGGGTGGATTACTTACAATTTACGTGATTATCCCGGATGGGCTTTCTATTTTGTGATTCTCTTCATATAATCCTGTGCTGTATCTGCCCTTTCCATTCCTTCCTTCGCCCTCCTCCTCATTATCTCATTTTCTAATTGACAAATTATCTAATTTCTTTCGCTATCTCATCCAGCGTTTCAAGCAACACCGCGCATCCTTCCCTGATTTCGTCGTCTGAGACGGTCAGTGGCGGAGTGATCCGGATAGCGCGTCCTTCGAACAGCAGCCAGAATAAGATCAGCCCTTTTTCGTGGCAGCGCAACACTGCCTGGTTCGTAATCTCCGGATCGGCGGTCATCGCGGCGAGCATCAGTCCACGTCCGCGTACCTCTTCTATCAAAGGATGGACCAATAGCGTCCGAAACAGTTTTTCTTTTTCCAAAGCGGCCGTCATCAGTCCGGTTTCCGTGATTTCCTGCAGCGTCGCAAGACAGGCAGCCGCTATGACAGGATGTCCGCCAAAGGTCGTGATGTGTCCGAGTTTCGGGTCGTGTGTCAGTAGGTCAAGGTGTTGGCCACTGGCTACGAAGGCGCCGACCGGCATGCCGCCTCCCATTCCTTTTCCCATGATGACGATATCCGGAACGACATCGTAATTTTCAAATCCAAACAGTTTTCCCGTGCGGCCAAAGCCCGGCTGTATCTCATCGACGATCAGCATCGCACCCACCGCCGTACAGCGCTCCCGCAGGCGACGGAACCAGCCGTTTTTCGGTTCGATGAAACCGGCACCGCCCTGTATACTTTCTACAATCACACCGGCCGTGCGCTCGGTGATCCGCAGCAAATCGTCGTCGTTGTTGAACGTAATGAACGCCACATCGGGCACCAACGGCCGGAACACCTGTTTACGTTCTTCAAAACCCATAACGCTCATCGAGCCCATGGTATTGCCGTGATACGCATTATGGCAGGAAATAAGCTCACTGCGTCCCGTAACCCGTCGGGCGAGTTTCAGCGCGCCTTCCGTGGCTTCCGTCCCCGAATTGACCAGATACACTTTATCAAGCGGCTCCGGTAGGTGCGCCACCAGCAACTTGCAATACGCCACCGCCGGATCCTGGGCGTATTCCCCATACACCATCACATGTGAATACCGGTCGAGTTGGTCTTTGATGGCCTGATTGACCCGTTCCGGGCGATGCCCCAGCGAACAGGCCGAAACCCCCGCCACGAAATCAAGATAGCGCTTGCCGTTGACGTCGTAGATATACGACCCGTCGGCATGCGACACCTCCATCCCTAAGGGGTAGGGGGAGGTTTGGGCTTGGTATTTTAGGAAGTCGGTAAGCATTTTAATTAGCGGATTAGCGAATGAGCAAATTAGCGAATGAATGAGATAATTAGAAAATGAAATAATTAGAAAATGCCTCCACGAAATACAGGCATTCGCTAATACGCTAATTAACCCATTCGCTAATTGATACCCGGTAC
>DATGXZ010000184.1:0-3875 GCA_035298445.1 Flavobacterium sp. | reverse complement strand
AGGATGCCTTTCGTTATTAGAATGTAAACCGGACGCCGAGCGCGATGTCGGGCCCGAAATCGTCGTCGCGATACCCATCACCGAAATACAATTCCGGACGAAGGTCGAGTGACAGTTGCAACGGAATATCGAATACATACTCGATACCAATGTCGCCCGCTACCAACGCGAACGACCCGTCACGGTCATCGGCTCCGGGTGGCACATCGTAGCTATAGCTACCGATACCACCACCAACACCGGCGTACCAATTAAAGCCGCCCTCGATGTTCCAGATCCAGTGGTAGAGTCCTACCAGTTTAAACGCTTCATAGTCGTCATTGTCGCGCCATCCCAAATCGAGTTCCAGGCGGTTGTTGCCGCTTAAGTGGCGCTGGTACGACAGTTCGCCACCAAAGCCATCATTATCGCCCAGACGGAGTCCGAGCGCATTTTTAGGAATTTGCTGTGCATTTGCGGCAAGCGCAAAACCCAGTGCCAGCAGGGCAGTTGAAAGGAGCTTTTTCATACTATTGTTGTTTTAGTATTTTGAAGTTACCCATACTAACTGCCATATCATACAATGTTATGCCAAATTTAACAGCGTCAGTTCGCAACCTGAAAGGTATCTAACACCTCCAGCATTGACTGTGAACTACTTTGGGGAATCGGAAGGGTAATGCCCAAACCAGAGAAATCCTGAAGCTGGTATTGTATCGTCGTATCGGCCGTAACCACACCCAGTCCGGCGGCATAATAGAGCGTCGAATTCAGGACATCCTGTGTATCGGCCACCGTAATAGGGAAGGGAACACCCTCGAACGTAGCGGTCACTTTCATGGACACCACATAGGTACTGGTTGTGACGTCCTGGTAGACCGTACCATCCGACGCCGTCCAGGAGGGATAGTTTGCTCCGGCTTTCGAGGTAATCGTATAATTGATGGTAAGGGGGATGTTGTCCAACGTTTGTGTTGTCGTGCCTGAATCACTGTCAAGCGTGCTGTTTTCACTTGCGGCGGCGTCGAAAATCACGAAATCGGACAACGTAAAGCCAATCGGCACTTCTCCGGCAAGGGAGAAATTGTTAGTACCGGTCGCGACCACTTTCGATCCCGACGTGCGAATGGCCGCCTGGTGCAGGAGTCCTGAGTAAAACCCAAATCGTGGACTGCGGCTCTTCATCTTTTTATACGTCTGGGCGTTGATGACGGTATCATTGGCGACGTATAACGAATCGCGCCCCGTAGTGCCTTCCAGGCTTCCGGTGACATCATACGTCCAGTAATTGGCATCGGTTAAGGGAAGATACACGGAGGAACCGTTGTTGTCATTGCTGTCGTCATCAGGCGAACAGGCACAAAGCACAAGCGCGAACGCACACAAAAGGGAAAAGGATGTTTTCATATAATAAGGTTGTGAGTGCTAAGATAGTAAAGTGACAGAAATCAGGAACCTTCGTGTAAGCTTATCTTACTTTTGTGTAACGCACGGCCGGGCGACGGCAGTAATTTTATACAGAAAAACCTACCATATGAAATATTTGTTTTTGCTTTTGGCTGTGTTCACCGTCGCAACGTCCTGCAAACGCAAAGAACCGGCCGAGGTGCACAAAGAATCGCGTACCGTCGCACTTGACACCACTTCGTTTGATGCCTTTTTTGCCAGGCATCCCAAGTTCGCGACCTACAGAAAGGACATTGCGCAATTGTACGTGCGACACGAGGCGCATTGTATTTGGTACGACAAAGCGGGACGGATCGACTTTGCGGAAGTGCTCTACAACGCTGCCACCCAAATGGACGAAGAGGGTGTAGTGGGCCCGATACCGTATGCATCCGAGTACGAAGCCCTTTTCGACAAGGAGGCCCACAAATCGAAGCCTACCGCCGAAAACGAACTGTTGATAACGTCCTTGTATTTCTTTTATACGGCAAAAGTGTACGAAGGACTTGACCCGACACATAGTAAGGAGACCGGTTGGTATCTGCCACGCGACAAGACGTCGTATGTAGACTATCTTGACAAACTGATGAAAGAGCCCGACCTTATTAGGAAGGACGCGTCGGAACAACTCGGACAATACTACAACCTACGGAAAGCGTTGCAGCGCTATCGCGACATTCGGGATAAAGGAGGTTGGCCGGTGTTGGAGATGCCGACAGGGAAGAAGGTGCTGAAGCCAGGGGAAACGGATCCGCTTATTGCCGCAGTTCGGAAGCGGTTGGCGTTGTCGGGCGATCTTACGAATGATTCGGGCAGTACAACTTTTGATAGGGAATTGGAGGAAGCGATACAGCAATACAACCAACGACAGGCACGCGATGCGGAAGGACTGATTACCCCGGCGTTATTGTCGGAATGGAGTGTGCCGGTGGAAGACCGTATCCGAACCCTGACGGTGAACATGGAGCGATGTCGTTGGCTGTCACCAGATATACTGGATGCCAAAGAAGTCATCGGTGTCAACATACCGTCTTTCCGGATGGCGTATTTCCGGGATGGAAAGCCGGTTTTTTGGTCAAAAGTGGTTGTGGGGAAAGAAATGAACAAGACGGTAGTATTCAGCGGCAAAATCAGTTACCTCGTTTTTAGTCCGTATTGGAATGTCCCGACCAGTATCCTCGAAAACGAAATCAAGCCTGGGATTGCAAAAGACCCGGATTATCTCGAAAAGCACAATATGGAATGGAACGGCCCGAATGTGCGGCAAAAGCCCGGTGACAACAATTCACTCGGACTCGTGAAGTTCATGTTTCCCAATACGAATAATATCTACCTGCACGATACGCCCGCTAAGAGCCTCTTCGGACGCGATGTGCGTGCGCTAAGCCATGGATGCGTCCGCGTGGAAAAAGCGCGGGAACTGGCCATTACATTATTGAAGGATGATCCGAAATGGACGTCGGAACGGGTGGATCGGGCCATGCACGCAGGGAAAGAGACAGTATACACGCTGAAACGCAAGATTCCGGTCTATATCGCCTACTTCACAGCGTGGGCCGATGCCGAGGGTCGTGTCGCTTTTTTTCCGGACGTATACGACCGCGACCAACGGCTGGCCGGACTGTTGTATGACGCCAATTAAGGCGTACCGGTGTCGGTCGTGGGCTGGTCGTCTGCGGAAGAATGGTTGCTGAAGGACTCATACTTACGGTTACCGAACGACTGGTGACGGCGCCTGTCGTCTTCGTGCGTTTCGATGGCATCTTCCGAAGCCTCATGTACGATCTTTTCGTTTGTCAGCTCCTCATCACGATGTGTGGAGGAGGTGTCGGCTGGCGTTTTGGACGCTTGGTTCGGGGTCTTTTTCATGACTTTTTCTTTCTAAGTTACGAAATCGCAGGTCGAAATGTTCCCGATTTAAGATGTCCTTAGGAAAACTAAAAAAAATCGCATTCGGCGAGTTGCACGAAAAACGGATGAATGACGCAGCCCTATACCGTTCACCGCATCTTTAATTTGCTTTACCGTTTTTTTTAGACCAGAACGAGTGGCGGAGGTACTTTTGAACCATAATACTACATCAAATGCTACTGAAAGAATTCATCCTCCGCGAAACCAATATTCCCGTGTTGCTCCGCCTTCTGGGAATTCGACGTCTCCGATAGAAACCCCTTTACGGTTGCTGTTAAAACAGCAGCTATTCCACCGGAAAAAAAGGCTGTCCCCAATGTGGGAACAGCCTTTTTTGTTTGCGGGGCAGGGGAGGGCAGTGGGGATTGCGCAAAGGCGGAGACATTTGCGGAGCTTCGTGTTTTATAGGAGATGTGATGGGGCGGGGTGAGTACAAAAAAAAGTGGATCGGTCAATTAACCATCAACTGCAGATTGCGCATAGCCGCTGTTAGCTGAAGCACCTAATTGTCTGGATTTTCTTCTAGATATTTAGATAAT
>DATGXZ010000183.1:0-3580 GCA_035298445.1 Flavobacterium sp. | reverse complement strand
TGTTACCATACCACGGTACTCTCCGTTGGAGTTGCCCGGCGTCCAGGTGGCGGTTACGTGGTGACGGCCCACCGGAATGGTGTGGGGCGAATCGAGTATGCTATCGCAGGGTGACAGTCCGAGTTGTTCGATAGCGGTCGCATACACGAATGGCTTAAATGTTGAACCCACCTGCCGCGCGCCTTGTGCTACGTGATCGTATTGGAAGTGTTTGTAGTTGATGCCGCCTACCCACGCTTTCACATCGCCGTTCGCGGGGTCCATTGACATCACGCCGGTTTGGAGGAAGCTCTTGTAGTAGCGGATCGAATCATTCGGTGTCATGACCGTATCGCGTTCGCCCTTCCACGAAAAAACCGTCATCTTTGTCTTGCGGTTGAAAGAAGCTGCGATTTCCTCTTCCGATTTTCCGAGATCCTCTTTCATATGGCGCCATCTTTCGGAGCTTTTCCGGGCACGCGACATGAGTTTGTCTGTTTCCGCATCATTGAGGTTGCGGAACGGTGCATTTTTGTTGTCTTTCTGCTGCGAGTCGAATTCTTCCTGCAGGTTTTTCAAGTGCGCTTCGACGGCCTCCTCGGCATACGTCTGCATGCGCGAATCGATGGTTACGTAGATCTTAAGTCCGTCACGGTAAATATCATAGTCGCTTCCATCCGGTTTTTTGTTCTCCTGCGCCCATTTCTTCATGAAGTCGCGGAGGTACTCACGGAAATAGGTCGCCGTACCGTCTTTATGTGTCTGTAAATGGAAGTCGAGTTTGATGGGAAGTGCCTTCAGTTGGGCGCGCTGTGATGGTGTGATAACCTTCGCTTTCTCCATCTGCCCCAAGACCACGTCACGGCGGTTTTTTACGCCTTCCGGGTTACGGATGGGATTATAGAGAGAGGAATTCTTAAACATGCCTACCAATATCGCCGACTCATCGAGTGAAAGGTCTTTTGGCTCTTTATTGAAGTACGTTTTCGCGGCCGAGCGGATGCCCACGGCATAATAGCCAAAGTCGTACTCGTTGAAATACATCGCGATGATTTCATTTTTGGTGTACTGGCGCTCAAGACGGACGGCGATGATCCATTCCTTGATTTTCTGGATACCTCGCAGGACCGGATTGCGTGAACCTTCCCCGTGGAAGAGCATCTTCGCCAGCTGTTGTGTAAGTGTACTCGCCCCGCCGGCCGTTCCGAGTGAGGTGACGGCGCGAAGGGTACCTCTTCCGTCAATCCCGGAATGCTCGTAGAAACGTTCATCCTCCGTGGCCAAAAGTGTCTTCACCAAATGCGGCGGTAGGTCTTTGTATTTGACCGGTGTACGGTTTTCAATGGCAAAGGTGCCGATGACCACGCCATCTGAGGAAATAATCTCCGTTGCCAGGTTCGACTCGGGATTCTCGAGTTGCTCGAACGACGGCATATGCCCCAGAAGGCCCCATGACGCAAACAAAAACAGTAATAGGATGAAAGCGGCAAAACCGCCGAAGAATTTCCAGAAAAGACGGTTGAACTCGGCCAACGTCCGTTCTTTCTTCACCGAGGTCTTGACCTGGTTGAGCTTTTCTTTGACTTTCTGTACTGCCATATCATTTGATCGATTCGATCCGCAGGCCTACTTCGGTAATACCCTCAAGTTCAGTGACGCCGTCTACCTTTCCTGTGGGACGCACCGCCTGCCGGATGCTGAATTTATACTCTCCTTTTAATGGGAAACGCACTTTTTCCTTGTAATACAACTTGTTTTCCTTGATACTCGAAAAGCCATCGCCCATAAGCGTACCGTCTGGATTCGCCATCTGGTACTCGAGTGTATCCACATGGGTCAGCCCGTTGGGTTGCTGCATCGCCACGATCAGGAACAGGTTGCTGAACTTATAATCGTCGTTGTCGCGGATGTTTACGAACAGGTTGTAGGGATGCGTAGTGTCGTCTTGCCTGACGCTGAATGTCACGACCGAGTCTTTGTGCCAGGCCGTTCCGACCGACTTATACTCGTCGAAAAAACGGGTGTCATCGCACGATACGAATATCGTGGCGAGCATCATCAAGACAAGGCTAATTCTTAGGTTCATCACCACGGTTGTTGTTCTTCCTGCGGTTGTTTCGGTTGCGGTTACGTCCGTCGCGGTTACGGTTCGGGTTGTCATTCTTCTCGGTCGGGTTTCCAGCCTGTGCCTGGGGCGGACGGTTGTTTTGTGGCCGTTCTCCCTGTGGCCGGCTTTGTTGTTGCGGCTTCGGCGGACGGGGTTCCTTACGCTCCGTTCCAACTACGGCACCTTCAGGTCCCGATCCTTTTTTCTTGTTCGGGCGCTTTTTGCGGCGCGGCTGGTCAAAACGCGTCAGGCTTTCCTGTCCGACTGGGTTGCTGAACACCTTCTCCGGTGTCGGTGAAAGGTCTTCGGCATAATCCTCTAACGAGGAAACTTTCCGTTTCTGTTTGTTCTCCTCGATAATTTCTTTTACCTGCTCAATGCGCAGCACATGCCAGTTGGCGAAATTATCGGTATAGGCAAACCACATAAGCCCTTTGAAGATGTCTTGTTTCTGGCAAACGGCCTCTCCTTTTTCGGTGTAAAGTCTTGTCTCCGAATCCGGGAATCCTTTGAGCGCATCCATATAGGTGTCGAGCTCATAATTCAGGCAGCATTTGAGTTTACCACACTGACCGGCCAGTTTTTGTGGGTTCAACGACAGTTGCTGGTAGCGCGCCGCCGACGTATTCACGCTACGGAAATCGGTCAGCCAGGTCGAGCAGCAAAGTTCGCGTCCGCACGATCCGATGCCGCCCAGACGTGAAGCTTCCTGACGGAAACCCACCTGTCGCATTTCGATCCGGATGCTGAATTCACGGGCGTATTCTTTGATCAGTTGCCGGAAATCGACACGGTCTTCCGCGGTATAATAGAACGTCGCTTTCGATCCGTCTCCCTGGAACTCAATGTCCGAGAGCTTCATCTGTAGTTTCAGGTAAATCGCGATTTCACGCGCCCGCACCTTCATCGGCTCTTCTTTCTCGCGCGCCGCGGCCCAGATATCGATATCGCGCTGGGATGCTTTACGGTAGATTTTAGGAAGGTCGGGGGCATCGGGCTTCACGCCTTTGCGTTTCATTTGCATCTTCACCAGTTCTCCCGTCAGCGATACGATGCCGATGTCGTGACCCGGATGTGCCTCAGTAGCCACAACGTCGCCAATAGAAAGGCTTAGTTTTTCGGTATTTCGGTAGAATTCCTTCCGCCCGTTCTTAAAGCGGATTTCCACGCCGTTGAACGGCTCGTGTCCGCCCGGAAGGGTCATGTTCGAAAGCCAGTCGAAGACCGCCAGTTTGTTGCAACTGTCGGTGCCACAGGCCCCTTTATTCTGGCAACCCTTGGGCGCGTCACCGCCGGAGGTTGAGCAACTAGCACATGCCATATGTTATATCGGATGCCGCGCGTGGCGGCTTGGGTTCGTAATAGAATCTTTAGCTGGTAAAGATAGTATTTTTCATCGAATGGAGGGAAGGACGCTACTTCGTGCGGACGCTAATGATCTTAACCGGACATGCCTGTGCGGCCCGAACAGCCTTCTCGGCAGGATCCTCGCCG
>DATGXZ010000182.1:0-3885 GCA_035298445.1 Flavobacterium sp. | reverse complement strand
CGTCGTCTCTTCAAACGCCGCCCGGGCATCTTCCACCCAAAGCGCGATGACCTTCACGCCGTCGCCGTGTTTCTTCACATGTTCCCCTATCGGGTGGTCGCTTTTCAGCGCCGTCGTCAGCACCAGGCGGATCTTATCCTGCTTCAGCACATACGACGCCCGGTCTTTCACGCCCGTCTCCAGCCCGGCATACGCATGCGACTGGAACCCGAAGGCCGTTTTGTAAAAGTGGGCCGCCTGCTTGGCATTTCCCACATAGAATTCGACATAGTCGGTTCCGAGAAGCGGCAGGAAGTCTTGTGCCCCTTCGAATATTTTTTCGAGTCCGTATTCAACGGATTTTATTTCACTCATGGTAATTAGATAATTAGACAATTAGATAATTAGATAATGAAAAACCGCTCACGACGAAGTTCTCGTCGTTGAAATGATTTTATTCAATATCCGGATCAACTCCGACAAAGCATCCAACAGACCGCCGCATGGGGGATAGGAGGGATGCGTGTCACAAAGCCATAACCAATATTCCGTTTCATCCGCTTCCTTCAATGCAATTTTCAACTTGTGGATAAAGTCGGCTTTGCTTTCGGCGTTTTGTGCTTCTTTTGAATTGGCTCCGATGGATGTGCCGGATTTCAGTATTTGGCTCGCAAGAACGTATTTTCTTTGCCCTTCCAACCGCTCAGCATAATCGATAATAGCCAGCGAGAAGGCAAAGGATTTCAGCAACAATATGTTGTCTTTGTACTTTTCATTAAAGGTCATAAGGTTTTGTTTGGCGTGTAATTTCGTTTTGGCTTATAAATTAGAAAATTAGAAAATTAGAAAATTAGAAAATGGATTCATTATCATCTAACCAGTATTTTCGGTCATGTATTCAAGTGGGTAGTCGACACGTTATCTAATTGCCGTATCGTTCTAGCGGTATCTACTGCAATTATCTAATTGGCACATTATCTAATTTTCACCGGCATCTACGGCCATTATCTCATTATCTAATTGCCACATTATCTAATTTTCACCGGCATCTACGGCCATTATCTCATTATCTAATTGACAAATTATCTAATTGACTACTCCACCCACGATCGATAATATTCCCCATCATCAATCGCCATCGCCTCCTCCGTCACCATCAGCGGTTTGAAGGTATCGACCATGACGGCTAATTCGACGGTTTCGGTTTTGCCGATCGAACGCTCCATCGCACCCGGTGCGGGGCCGTGCGGAATCCCTTTCGGGTGCAGCGTGATGTGACCCTGCTCAATGTTGTTGCGGCTCATGAAGTCGCCGTCTACATAATACAATACCTCGTCGCTGTCGATGTTGCTGTGGTTGTACGGTGCCGGAATTGCTTTCGGATGGTAGTCGTACAAACGCGGACAAAACGAACACACCACAAACGTCGAGGTCTCGAACGTCTGGTGGATCGGCGGCGGTAGGTGTACACGTCCGGTAATCGGTTCGAAATCATGGATGCTGAAACCATACGGATAGTTATAGCCATCCCATCCAATCACATCAAACGGGTGCGCGGCGTAAACAATCTCATGCATCATCCCCTCTTTCTTCACCTTGATTACAAAGTCGCCCTTTTCATCATAGGTTTCGAGTTCCAGCGGCAATTTGAAATCGCGTTCGCAGAAAGGCGAGTGCTCCAGCAACTGGCCCGACGCGTTTTTATAGCGCTTCGGCGTGTAGAACGGCGCATGCGACTCGACATAGAAGATCCGGTTGTCGGTCGTGTCGAACTCCATCTGGTAAATCATCCCACGGGGAATAATCAGGTAGTCACCGTATTCGAAGGGAATATTCCCAAGCATGGTGCGGAGTTTCCCCTTCCCACGGTGGATGAACAGCATCTCATCCGAGTCGGCATTCTTATAGAAATACGACCGCATTGATTCCTGCGGGGCCGCCAGTCCGATGATACAGTCACTGTTGACCAGCATCGCCTTGCGGCTGTCGAGGAAGTCCGCGGTTGGCTTCACGTCAAAGCCTTTCAGCAATAACGATTTGATGTTCTTGGAAATAGCAATTTTCGGCTCAACCGAATACGACCGCAGGATTTCCTTTACCTGCGTCGGCCGATGCACCTGGTACATCAGCGAAGAATGGCCATGAAACCCTTCAGTGCCGAAGAGTTGCTCATAATACAAACCGCCGTCCGGTTTTTCGAACTGGGTATGGCGTTTGTGTGGAAGCTGGCCGAGTTTGTGATAAATAGGCATAGCGTTTTCATTTTGAGTGGATACGAAGTATAAAAGCGGGGTGCTTTTTACGTCACTCCGGGTTCCGTTTGATGAGGAACTTCAAATGGGACATGAGTCCTGTCCAACGCTGGTTCATATCCACAAATATCGGAAAAATTTAAATTTCAACCGTTTTCGTTGCAGGATATTTAAAAACGAAAAGCTCCCGATCAGGAGCTTTTCGTGTAGTAATAGTCTATCGTTTATCGTGCACGACGGAAGTTGTATCCGTAGATCAACACGTGTGCCGCCGCAAAAATCAGCGAGAAATAAAACAGGAAGTTATCCTCCACCAGCGGGTCGCTATGGTGCAGGAACGCAACCGCGATAAGGCTCAGCACCATGATAAGTCCGGTACCGGCTACCGTTTTATAGCTCTTCAGGCTATAGCCGCCCTGGTTGTGGTGGCTGTGTTTCATACCATAATAGAGATACAGGTCAAAACCGATCATCATCCACACGATCAAACGGATCCAGGTATCAAGCGGCAGGAACACCATCATAAAGAGACAAACTCCCACACCCAGCAGGGGCACCACCGGAACCAGCGGCGTACGGAACGCACGTGGGGCATCCGGCATTTTTTTCCGCATGATCAACACGCCCACACACACCAGGATGAAAGCGAAAAGCGTACCGATACTCGTCATTTCACCCACCACATCAGCCGGGATGAACGCAGCGAAGATACTCACCAACACCATGAACAACATATTGTTTTTAGCCGGTGTACGGAATTTCGGGTGTACCTCAGAGAATACTTTCGGCATCAAACCGTCTTTACTCATCGAGAAGAACACGCGGCTTTGGCCCATCAGCATCACCAGGATCACCGAAGAATAGCCCGCCAGGATCGCCAATACAATCGCCTTGTTCAGCCATGGATAGGCCGGCGTGATCATGCCCGATGCATCCGGCGTACCCATATTGTCAATCGCCACCGCAACCGGCGCAATACCGTCTTGTCCGGCGAAAGCCGTATAATTCACCACGCCTGTCATGACGTGGGCGAAGAGGATATACAAAGCCGTACAGATTCCCAATGACAACAGGATACCGATCGGCATGTCGCGCTTCGGATTTTTCGCCTCCTGGGCTGCCGTCGACACCGCATCAAAGCCGATGTAGGCAAAGAACACAATGGCCGCCGCACGAACGATGCCCGAGAAACCAAAGTGACCAAACTCACCGGTGTTTTCAGGGATATAAGGCGTATAATTCTCAGGTTTGATATATTGCCATCCCACCGCGATGAACACCAGCACCACCGATACCTTCAGCAACACGATGAGTCCGTTGACGAAGGCCGATTCTTTCGTGCCGCGCATCAGCAACAGCGACATCAGCATCACGATGAAAACCGCCGGGATGTTGATGACACCACCTTCGAACGGCGATAACATGAACTGTGCTGGTATCTCAATGCCAAAATCATGCAGGAACTTCCCTAAATACCGCGACCAACTGATTGACACCGTAGCGGCACCCACGGCATATTCGAGCACCAAATCCCATCCGATGATCCAGGCGACGAACTCGCCCATGGTGGCAAACGAGTAGGTATAGGCACTACCCGCAACCGGAATCATAGACGAAAACTCGGCGTAGCACAAACCGGCGAAAATACAGCCCA
>DATGXZ010000181.1:0-6844 GCA_035298445.1 Flavobacterium sp. | reverse complement strand
TCTCAAGCCAAGTAATATTCTCCTCGACAATGAAAAAGTTGGTCATCCAGCAAGCGCTTCACCTCGGAAAAGTCGCTTCCGGGGCCTATGTGGTTGCGTAGGAAGGCCGCTGTAGAAGGGGCGACGTCAGCCAAAGCCTCGACGCGTCCTGTGAGTGATGAGGCGGGAAGACGGAAAAAGAGCGGAAACATCGTGGGCAGGAACCGCACGCCTGCATACCGGAACGGTGTTTCCAACGGAAAGGCGGTGTAGGCGTCGGAGAAGCCCATGACAAACGCCTCTTCCGGATGGTCAAGGTCGAAAAACAGGTCGATACATCCATCGGCGATGGCGTGATAGGTCACATGTGGGGTAGCATCGGAGGCGCCCAACTGCCAGTAGCACCAAATAGCCGACCGAAGGGCCGGTTCCGGCGTCACTTCCTCATACACTACACCATCGGCGGCGTTCCAATCCGGTTGGGTGGGGCGGAAGTGGTGCCATATTTTTGCCAGTTTTTCCAAGGTCCAAACATCGCGAGTAGGCACAAAAATACTACCTAATCCATATTGAACGGAGGGAGGCGCAAAAAATACCAATCGCCGCTGCGGAGATGGTAGATACTATAACACCTCCGTAGTCATCAAGCGATAAACCCGATATCAGTCGAACCAACACGACTGCTATACCAATACCTCCGAGCGTGATCCAGTAGCCGGGATTGACGGCACTCCGTGGGGATTCCGTTTTGGGAAGATAGCTAAACCACCGGTAGATGACAATCGCACCCAAAACAGAGCTGCTATGTTGAAGAAGGTTGTAAACCGGGACGAAACGGCCAAAGAGACACAGGTGCTCGGATAAGAAACCAATAGCACCCACAAAAAAACCTGTTTTATGTGTGAAGGCGTCCCAAACGAGGTGCGAGACGGCGCCTACAAGAACGGACACTATCACCCAAGGCCATTTTCGCCAGGCATACCGATTCCAGTCAAAGTGGGTGAAAGCTACAAGCCGGGTCCTGATTTTTTCGGGTAGCTGTTCGATTAGCGGATTACGCACCGCCGAATGGAATACAAATGCGACCAGAAGCGAAAGTGGAAGATCAAAATAGAAGATACCACAGAAAGTGTGTCCGATATGGCCTACGGGTTTCATGCGGATAAAATACTCAAAATCAGGCGCCATACTGCCGATTGCCAAACCTGTCAGCGAAAGCCGACGTCCGGAAAGGGATGGCAACGGTAGAACAAGGGCCGGATGGCAGAATGTGAACGGCATACCGTAATGTTGTGAACAGTGTTCTTCGCAAATCCGTAACGTAAAACAATACTTTTTATTGAGGACGACAGAACACTAACACACGAAACAATCGCCTATCCCACCCGCCGCGCCTGTTTTTTTCTTACAACTAACTGGTAAGCCATACCCGCCACCGTCCCTGGTTGATATCACAATCAGCCACGATTATATCATGGGCTTGCATGCGCCAAAAATCAATGAAAACGATAATCAGGAAACAAAATACGAGTATGGCAAGGTTGGCTATTGATACGAAATAGCAATTATTTTCGGCTTTTTCGGTAAGCATCTTGATCATGAACGGCGCTAGTCTCTAATGGTCCAATGACGTTTGTCGTTCAGGAAGGACCTACATTTGCTGCAGAACGCCTTTTCTTCCTGCAGCGGTATTTTTCCTTCTGCGTCCCGCATGATGCAACTTCTTTTCGGGCAATGCGGTAGGCCTTCCGTATGGCCCAGTTCGTGGAGCACGACCTTGTATAGCTGGTTTTCCTGATGGTGCTTCCGCAGCCGAAAATCCGAAACCACGCAGGCCGCACCCGGATGGTAGCCGAGGCCCATCACACCCCAATCCTTTACCTTATTTTTGGTGGTACTGATGTCCGTATGGGCGAGTCCGATGACCACCGACCCGTCTTTTGCCCGTCCCGCCAGGTACCGGATAATCGAATCGGCGCGGTAGCGGTTGCGCGGGGCATAAAAGGAGTGGGGAGGGAGTGGAATGGCGGCGTTCAGCACCACCTTGGGGTGTACTTTCCGTATTGCGACAACGATATCCTCTGCCACTGAGGCCTCGAAATTACCGAGTGGCTGCACAACAACGGTACGCGCTGTATTGCCCGAAGACGTATTTCCATCCTTTTGGCAGGACACGAGGGCGACGAGAGTAAGCAATAAGAAAAGATGTTTCATGGTTGGGGTAGGTGCGGATATAAACGATCTCATTGCATATTTCGTGTTAAGGTTTCAAAGTCGAACCCCTCCATATACGCAATCTTCCATTTAGCATCTTCCTTAACGACCCTGAACCTATACCTGGCCTGTTTCCACTCAGGCGAGGTATTCGCCCCCGTATCACCCCACTTCCATACAAGCTCCGCCTTTTCATCGGTTAAACGAACGATTTCGACCGCTATAGAATCCCAGGGATTGTCGTAAGGTATGTCCTGACAGTTGCACCACGGATCGGCACCAGAGCCGAAAGGCGGCAACTCACCCACCGGCCATACGATTTCATTACGCCGCAGTTTCCGGTCGAGGGTTATGAAAATCCGATGGTAATTGTCAAGAAAGGCTTTCGAAAACAGGTTCGTCGCTTTCATTTCCGCGAGCTCCCGTTTGAGCACCGTCTGACTGAAACCGATATAGAGGCTGTCGTTACTGTCGGTAATCATCTCATCATCGGCCGGTTCTTTCGCTTCGTGCCATTTGTAAACCCGCCGTATCAGCTCCTGGATCTGCGCTTTATTATCGACTACATCTCCTGCATCTATCCCTTGCATCTCCTGCGTTTTTGTATCGTTCCGGTTGCAGCCGGCCGATAGGATTACCAGAAATAGTAGTACTATTCTATACGCTGCCATTCGCTACTAAATTGAAAAATAGGATTCCAGATATTCATGATACACGACTTACTTCTCCTGAGCAACACTGGTTTTCTTTTACTCCGCCAACTCCCGCCTCAACAAGGCAAAAAACGCCACCGGTTGTTCCGCCCAAGGAAAATGGCCGCTTCGTTCGATATAGTAGATCTTCGAATTCCGAAGGCGTAGGTTCATGATTTCCTGTTGCCCATCGTTGAGGAAGTCCTGTCGTCCCTGAATAATACGGATAGGGTTTTCGAGTCGGTAGGCCTTCTCCGAAATGTCCCAGGTCATAAAATTAGGATGCTCCCAATAGGCATTGAAGAAAAGGGTATCGAAATTACGCGGTTTTTCTTCCACTGGCACCGCATCGAGGAACGGGTCGACTTTTTTCCGGTCAAAGAAATACGACCGAAGTAGAATGCGTTCTAACTTGAACTCTTTCTCAACCGGATCCATTGCCGTATCGGCGTCAAGGGCGCCCAGTTGTTGCATGTCGGAGTCGGTAAGCCGCACCATGGCATTGTCATTGGCGTACCGCTGGAACGCGTTATTGGTGCCAATGCTCGACACCAGGATGATTTTCCCGACGCGTTGCGGGTAGTGGATGGCATAGTATAAACCAAAATGCGTCCCGTAACTATGGCCGATGACATCCCATGTGGGGATGTTGAGTTTTTTTCGCACCGCTTCGATGTCGGCGACCACTTTTTCCGGACTCACCCAGGTCGTGTCGGGTTTACGACCCTGTGACTTACCCGTGCCTTCATAGTCGATCAGGATGCATTTATAACCCTTTAGCGAATCGGCAATGGCCCGCATATAGTAGCTGGAGAACCCGGGACCGCCCTGCAACAGCACCACCGAACGCCCTTCTCCTTTGGTGTAGAAATGCAGGTCGCCTTCTTTCAGTTTTACAATGTCTTCCCGATACTGGGCACTGGCGGAAAGGGAGAGGAGGAGCGTGAGGAAGAAAAGTATTTTTCGGGTCATAGTGGGCGTTTTAAATCTGGACCGTGACAGATAGCTTCTGAACACATACCCCGAAATTATGGAGGCATCCAATCGGTGGAAAGATACAAAAATCATGATGCCCCGCTGCGCCGACCTCTTTCCTGAATACAAACATCAGGACTGACTAACGGCATGCCTTTAACCCTTAATAAAACGGTCTTTCAGCACCAGAAAATGATAGACTTCCTTTGAAGAATCAGACTTTACAATAGTAATGGCGATCGTGTCATCTACCGCCCGACGGTGGAAATAGGCGTCGCCCATTCGCAGTGGATAGGGTGTAAGCGAATCGCCACAAACGGAATAATACGCCGTCATCTCTTTCGGTCCGTCCTTTATTTTGTTGGAACGGATGTAAACCGCATCGTCTTTTTCAACTCCACATACCCGGAAATGCTTCGTATGGGGCTGACAATTGACCCACATTTTTATATCGGAATCCGGATTCTCGACACAAACGGCTTGGTGCTGTGGGGCGCTCCCAACGGCATTAAAAAGCAGGCGTTCATCAGCAAACCGGCTAGGAATAAAACGATATATCTTGTCGTTGTCATGGGATCATTTTATGCGTTTGTTCTTTACCACCGTTCCCGTTATCGGATCCTTCCAATGCAATTCCGTTTCGGTTAGTCGTACGATTTTGAACTTCCGTTCCGGTTTGCCGGCGTCGAACAGGGCGATCGTATACAAATCCGTATTTAATTTGTAGGAAAGCGGGTAGCGCTTCTGAAACACGCCGTCCCTGTATACCTCCATGCTGACGGAATCGTTCGGGAAGAATGTAGTTCGATCGGTAACGTCTGTGCCCGATGAGGTCACGACATTGGTCATTTCCCACGTTCCTATGAGACGGTCTTTACGGACAGACCTATCGGAACAGCCCAAGGCACACAACGACGCTATAAGTACATACTTTTTCATACCGCTGCCTACGAAGCTACAAAAAAGCGTGGTAAGGTAAGGGTTAAGGACAGGTATTTCGGCTTGTGTATGCCATTTGCGGAAAGTACCGCAGGTATAAATTAGAAAAGGAGACCTGCACCCGCAAAATAACACTATTTCGGTATCACTCCCACGAAACCTCCTCAATCTCTTCTTTAATCCGTTTCCGGACATCGATCCTGGCCCCGGTGAAAACGAATACTGACGTACCGAACTCCCGCGCATAGGAGTTGGTGATGGAATCCGCCAGTACCGCTTGTTCGAAAAAAGGCCCCGTTTCCTGCAGTTCGGTAGCGGTATTGCCCGCCTCTTTCACCCGTATCACGTTGTCGTATCTTTTAGACAAATCAAACCAGTTGATGTAATCGGCATTAAAGGAAACGGCCTGCGCCTGTTGCTGGGTGTAGTAATTTATCGCGCCCGCCTGTCCGTAGTTATCGCACAAGATCAACGTGTGGCCGTGCAGTTTGGAATACGCGCGGTCGACTTTCTGTGCCAGTTCGTTCCAGCCGAGCATATCGGCAAAATCCTGGGGTAGGGCATGGTCGTTTCCGTCCTCCCACCGAAGCATCCCCAGTCGTTTGTACGCCTCAGGGTGCTGCACGATGTGCTGGGGAGATCGATTGGGAAAAGCCACGTTGTAAAGGGGGAGAAACAACAATACGGGTAGCAGCAGGAGAAGTGGTTGCAGGTACTTTTTCTTCCAGCCGTCCCGCAAAACGTCTCCCAGATACACCGCACCAAAGGCGATGTAAATAGGGTAGATGCCTATGGCATAATAATCTTTCGCCTTGCAATACACGAAGGCCGCCAACGTGAACACGATCGCGAAAAGGAAGGGGCGATACCGACGGTAGGGCGGATAGAACAGCAGCGCATAGAACGAAGCGAATAGCACCACCAAACCACCCGCGAAAAATAGCAATTGGTTTTTCAGGAAGTCAATTCGGTTTACGTGTTCCAATTGCGTTTCCGACAATTCCCGCAAGTGATGGATGACCGGA
The DNA here is from genome assembly GCA_035298445.1 of Flavobacterium sp. Classification (GTDB taxonomy): domain Bacteria; phylum Bacteroidota; class Bacteroidia; order Flavobacteriales; family Flavobacteriaceae; genus Flavobacterium. Next base: position 1,020 of record DATGXZ010000181.1, on the reverse strand, counting down.
AAACCATGGTGATACTGCCACACCAGGTTGGGTGACACTAGAAGCAAAGCAACCCCGATTGCGGCATACACATGATAGGTCCGGAACAGGCGCCGGTGCTCGGTCAGCAACAGGGCAGGGAAGAGGCCTATCAGCAGGAAGACAATGTTGTATTTATTCAGGAAGCCCAACGCAAACACGAACGCCGCGGCAAACCACCATTTCCGGTTTTGGGTGGCGATGTATTGTATCAGGATGAAGTAGAGTGCCGTCCAGCTTAATACATCGAAGGAGTTGGGCTGGTAAAGCATATTCAGTCGCAAAAGCGCCGAAAGCAACACGCAACTGGCACCCAGTACCTGCGCAAAAAGTGTCCCTTTCAGCACCTCTATTGCTTTCCACACCATCCACAGGGTCAGGGCGCCATACAAAGCAGGGAAGAACTTGACCCAGAAAACAGAGTTGCCAAGCAATAGGATCACATACGACGTCCACGACGTAAAAGGAGGTACGGAAAGATAGCCCCAGGCCAGATGCCGCCCCTGGTCAAGATGCAGGAATTCATCGCGGTGCAAGTCATAGGCGCTGTCTACAAGGAAATACTGCAGCGCGAATTTAAGGCTGAGGAAGGCGAAGAGGATAGCCGTCCTTTTTCCGAACAACCGTTTAGTGTTTTCTTGCATTACAGTCTGTCATCGGTTAATCGAAAAGACTGATCGACACCAATGGATTCTGCAACTCCACTGCCTTTGTGTTGTACCGTTCCGTTAAGGTAACCGTATAGTCCCGCGCCCATAGTCGGAAGAGCTTCGAATTTCCTTCATATTCCAGCGTCAGGGTGCGATCGTGTAACGACCATTTAAACAGCTCAACATTGGACCCATTATCTACCACCGCCGTTCCGTCTGCCCGGAACTCCATCTTTCTTTCGGCCACGATTCTTTTGAAGAATTTCTTTCCATTTTTTTTGTATTGATATTCTTCGTGTCGGATGGTCCAAACGTCCACCATTTTTGCCTGCAAGCCCTCTTGGTTGGTGAG
>DATGXZ010000180.1:0-8070 GCA_035298445.1 Flavobacterium sp. | reverse complement strand
ATTACAATATGGGATCGAATGTGGCTATCGGCTACCGACCCAATAAGGCCAATGAATTCCGGTTGTACCAACAGGTGTATGACGGGCACCGGCATTTTTCATTATTGAATCCGTCGGATACCCCCACGCAATACCTCGATTTCAATTCGCGCCATATGCTCGAGTGGCTGTCGGAGCACGGTCGTTTCATTGGAAAGGCAAAAGTCGCGTATGTCACTGAGCGGTACCGGTATTTTGAGGATGTGGAAGTCCCTTCGTATCGGCAGGGACGTTCCCGGACGCTGCTCGTTCGGTACGACGGCACATATAGTTTCGGAAACGGTCTCAAATTGAACGGTATTGCCGATGTATCGGAAAGCGAAGCCAATGGCGATGATATCCGCCGGGCGGACCGCCGAACCGGAACCGCGGCAATTTCCCTTAGGCACGAAATCACGCCTCAGCTTACATACGAAGCCGGCATACGAAAAGATGCCGTGTCGGGATACGCGAGTCCGTTGTTGTTTTCCGCAGGCATCGCCTTCCAGCCCAATAAAGTCTTCCGCTGGACGGCCAACCTGTCGCGTAATTTCAGGGCACCTACGTTCAATGACCTTTACTGGCAGGGCGCCGGAAACGAATCGCTTCGTCCCGAATTGGCGGTGCAGGGGGAAGTGGGCCAGGAGGTCACCACCCGTTTAGGGCGCTTCGGCCTGACGCTTTTCGACGGACGCATTCGCGATATGATCCGCTGGGTTCCGGTAAGCGGCGGTGTCTTCCGTCCGGAGAACGTCGATCGGGTGCATTTCCGTGGGATTGAAACGCAGTACCATTTCGAAAAGCAGTCGGGGCGTTGGATGACGATGCTCGATGCTTCTTATGCCTACACCCAATCGCGAAACGTCCAAACCGGAAATCAATTGATGTATGTGCCCTACCACAATGCGATGGCGGCCATAAGTGTGCGGTACCGCCACGCGACGCTCCGGTTGGAACAGCGCTATACCGGCTCGGTCTACCTCCAATCCGATAATGACCCCACCCGCAAGCTGCCCGATTACGCGTTGTCAAATGCCGCCCTCGAGTATGCGTCCGGCGCGATTACCGCGGGTTGCCGGATCGACAATATTGGAAATCTTTCCTACCAGGCGATGGAGGGCCGCTATATGCCTCTACGCCATTACACCTTTTACATAACCCTAATACTATAATATGAAGCGTATTTCCCTGTTCGTAATGGCCTCCCTGGCCTTTTTAAGTGTTTCCTGTTCGGATGACAGTGGGTCGTCGAACCCAAGTGGTGACTATGATGACGGCATATTCGTGCTCAATGAAGGAAATGCCGTTAGTGGCTCGGTCACCTATCTCAGCGAGGATGGCATGACCGTGGAACAAGGCATTTTTGCCGCGGTCAACCCGACGGAAACCCTTGGCGGCTATCTCCAATCGGTGTTTTTTGACGGCAACAGGGCGTATATCATTTCCAACGGATCCAACAAAATCACGGTCGTGAACCGCTATACCTTCACTTACATCGGTACCATCGAAGGCGGTCTTTCGGTTCCGCGATACGGCGTCGCAGATGGGGGCAGGGCCTATGTAACGAACCTCGGAAGTTTTACCGATGAGACCGACGATTTCGTGGCGGTCATCAACCTCGACACCCAAACCATCGAAACGACCTGGCCGATTGGTAACCTGGCCGATCACATCGAGAAGGTCGGACAGAAGCTCTTTATTGCGAACGGGAGTTTTGGTGCCGGACATTCCGTTACCGTACTCAATGCCTCCACAGGCGCGTCGCTCGGCGTAATCGAGACGGGGCTCTCACCCAACTCAATGGCCTACGACGATGGCAAACTATATGTACTTTGTGGTGCCTTCGGAACGGATGGAATCCTACACACGATCGACCCCGTCTCATTGGATGTAACGGAGAGCAAAGCCCTGACCGGGTACGCCGATCCGCAATACCTGGCCGTCGATGAAGGGGATGTTTACTTTTGTTCGGGCACATCGTTCTGCCGCATGCGACGTACGCCACAGCCGCCGCTACCCGAGATAGAATCGTTTACCACCGAAGCGATGACGCTTTACGGATTTACGGTGCAGGACGGAAAAGCGTATGTGGCCGATGCGCGCGACTTCGCCTCGAATGGCATCATTTCAATATACGATGTCGAAAACGGATCGCGTATAGCCAACGCCCCGGCCGGAATCGCACCCAACGGGTTTTACTTCAACGACTAAATAAAAAAGGCTGTCATCACGACAGCCTTTTGTTTTTATCGCCGTACCAGGGCCGGAGGTGTTTCAATATACATCTCCGTACCGAAGCGCTGCATGGAACGTGTATCCCGGAACGGACGCGTCACAACGGCGGGTGTCGGAACCGGTCGACGCCCGCCTCCTCCGATCAGTGTCAGTGCGGTGTTAAGGTAGGGCTCAGTGGTGTCACCCAATGTACCCAGGCTTTCGAGATCTTCGACTTGCGAGACGGTTGGCGTGATGCCATCCTGGTAGTCGCCAAAATTGTCTGCATTGATCATTTTGATGACGATAGGTTGCATCGCGTATTTGTGCTTGGTAGAACGACCGTCACGACCGAAATCGGGCGAATCGTAAAGGGTGACCGACCCCACGTTTTTCCCCACGGTTACGTCACCGATCTGCACAACGGTGATATACGGCTTGAGTCCGTTTATGACCAATTCACTGGCTGACGCGGTACTTTTGGTCGTAAGGATGTATACCTTGTTTAAATTCAGGCTGTTGATGCCCGAGCTGCCGATCGAATTGACGAAATTCACTGCCAGGTCAGACGGATTGTTTTCCTCAAAGTAGGCCTGCAAATCAGGGTTCCATTGCTGTTTCGAGAAGAGTTCACCATTGAATTGGCCGGTAATCATGCTCGCCAGTCGCGATGCCGTGCGAACGGAACCACCCGAGTTGTACCGAAGGTCGAGTACCAGATGCGTCACACCCGCCGCCTTGAACTCGCCGAACGCGTCGTTCAGTTGTGGGTCGAAATCAGCGGTAAAGCCATTATACATCAGGTAGCCGATTTTATTGGCACCCTGTTCGATGACTTTTTTGATATACACCGGATTTTCGGTCAGTTGCGCTTTTGTCAGCGTGACACTTCTGCCGTTAGGGGTAAGGTTCCCACCGTCAAAATCCGCCAGATTGAGGGTGTAGGTGTCCTGTGCCAGTAATTGCTGGTAATTACTTACGGTGAGGGGCGTGCCGTCAACGGCATAGAAAATATCGCCACGACGGATGTCTTTCGTAGCGGCATCCGAGCCGGGGAGGATATACCGCACCCATCCGAACACATCGGTCGTGCTATCCGGTCGGTATTTCAGTCCGAAGTCGACGCCATTGCTTTTGGAAACGCCCGCAAAGAGGTTTTCGACCTGGCTGTAATCGCTGACCATAAAACTGAAGCGGTCGATCGATTCGTTGACGCGCAGGTGGTCGAACAGGTCGAACGGATCGGGATAGCCCCGCAAGAAGGCTTCGAGATCTTTCTGTGAAGCAAAACGGTCATCGGCCAGGTCGGGCACGTCTTCCTTCCATAGATAATAGGTGTTAAGGCCTTTCCAGATAAAGTTCTGTACTTCAAGTCCGGCGCTTACCGACAGTTTGTCGTCCTGGTCTTCGCAACTCTGGAAGAAGCCTGCGGCAAGCAGGAAAAGTCCCAGAAATCCAATCGTTTTTTTCATAGCAGGCATTTTGTCTAAAACGTAAATTTAAGAACTTTCGCGTTACCGGATTTTTTCTTGTAACAAAAAAAAACGTGTCTCGTCTTGACTTAGAACACACGATAAAACAGATGGATCAAACGGAATTCATGAAAACGGTGACGCCCTTCCGGGCTAAGCTCTACAGGGTAGCCCTCCGGCTCCTGGTGAGCAGCGACGAAGCGGAAGATGCCGTTCAGGAGGTGATGCTTCGCCTCTGGTCACGCCGGGAGACGCTTTCGTCGTATAACAGTGTGGAAGCCCTTGCGATGACGATGACGAAGAATTTTTGTCTGGATCAGCTGAAGTCAAAAAGGGCGGGCAACCTTCGGATCGTCCACAGTAATTATACGGACGCCGACCCGGGCCTGCAACGTCGGATTGAAGACCGCGATACGATGCGGCTCGTCGAGAAGGCGATGGAGGAACTCCCGCAACAACAGAAACTCATCGTGCAGTTGCGCGACATCGAGCAGTGTGAATACGATGAGATCGCCCAAATAATGGATATGAACGAAACGGCCGTACGGGTCGCGTTATCCAGGGCACGGAAAACATTACGAGAATCGATCATTAAACTACATCGCTATGGAATTGGATAACATCCGGCTGCTGCTGGACCGCTATTTTGAAGGGGAAACGACGCTTGACGAAGAAAACATACTGGCCGCCTATTTTGCGTCCGACGATGTGGCTGCCGACTTAGTACCCTATCGTCCGCTCTTCGGATTTTTCGCCGAAGCACGGGAGTTGGAGCCCCAAACGGAAGTATCGCTTCCCGTAAAGAGAAACCGCATGCGCTGGATTCCGGCGGCGGCCTCGGTAGTGCTGTTGCTCGGTGCCGGTACCTTCGCCTACCTCCGTTTTGAAACGGCGCCTGCTAAACAGGGCCAGGACCTCGGTACCTACGACAACCCTGAAATAGCCTACCAGGAAACCCAAAAAGCCTTGAAAATGCTTTCCCACCACGTGAATTCCGGTGTGAAAGGAATGGCTTACATCGAAACATACGAACAATCAAAAAACGTCATATTTAAAAAGTAAAAATCAGCAATCATGAAAAAAGTATTCTTAACTTTAGTACTGGCCTTACTGCCAACCCTTTTCTTCGGACAGGATGTATTCAATAAGTTCGACGGACCCGAAGAAATCACTACGGTCATCGTAAACAAAAAAATGTTCTCGATGATGGGTAAGGTCGATAGCAAAGACAAAGACGCGAAGCAATTCCTGAAACTGGTCGAAAAACTGGATAACCTTCGGGTGTTTACGACCGCCAACTCGAAGTATGCCGCGGATATGAAAGCAACGGCTGAAAAGTATATCAAGACAGCCCGACTGGAAGAGTTGATGCGTATCAACGATAAAGGACAAAGCATCCGTATCATGGTGAAATCCGGAAGTACCGACAATATCGTGAAGGAACTGTTGATGTTCATCCAGGGAACGGGCAAAGGCAACGAAACCGTATTGCTTTCCCTGACCGGTAACTTCGACCTCGACGATCTGTCAGCCCTCACCGACCGTATGGATCTGCCAGGCGGCGACAACCTTAAAAAAGCATCGAAAGCACGTTAACAACATGAAAAACTTCCGCTACCTCCTCCTACTGGCCTTTGCCTTTGGCCTCGCTTCCTGCGAATCAGGACCCTCCCTTGAGAAGTACTACGTCAAGAAGTCGGAGAACCCGGATTTCCTTACCGTCGACATCGCCTCGTCGATCATTAAGGCCAATCCTAAGAACATTACAGCGGAGCAGGCGGGAGCCCTCGAGCGTATCGAAAAACTCAATGTGTTGATGTTCAAACGTAATCCGAAAAATCTAGCAGATTACAAAGCAGAGAAAGACAGCGTCAACACTATCCTGAAAGCGGGGAAATACGATCCCCTGATGAAAATCGGGTCCGGTAAAAACGGCGCTTCGATCTACATGAAAGGCAAAGAGGAAAAGACGGATGAATTTGTTGTCAATGCCTACTCGGAAGAAAACGGTTTTGCCGTCATCCGGTTACTCGGCGACGAAATGACGATGAACGATATCATGGCCGTGATGTCGCTTCTGAAACAATCGGACTTCGATGTAGAAGAGCTCAAACCGCTGCAGGAAATGTTGAAAAGCCAACAGTAGTCATCTCTTACTTATTTATAAAAAAAAGCGTCCTCATGGGGCGCTTTTCTTTTTGGCTTCGCGGAAATATTTCAACGGAACGACCAGCATCCCAAAACATTCCCCGTGTTCTTTTCCCAAGTGCTTGTGGTGCATCTTGTGGGCACGACGCACCGCCCGGGCATAGATGTTATCGGCATTTCGCAACCACTTGAACCGTTGGTGAATGAAAATATCATGTACGAGAAAATACGTGAGTCCGTATGCGAAAATACCCAAACCAATCGCCAACCCGATTTCGAGTATGCCGTTCTGCCACAGCAGGAAGAACCCGATGCTGACAACGGCATAGAAAATGAAAAAGGCATCGTTGCGCTCAAACCAGGAATCATGGTCTTTGCGGTGGTGGTCAGCGTGTAGCGACCACAAAAATCCGTGCATGACAAACTTATGGGTGAACCACGCCATGAATTCCATCATGAAGAAGGTGAGCACGAAAACCAGGAGGTGTATGAAAATTGACATTAGACAAAGTTAAAGCGATAAACGATATAGCTCTTGGCGAAGAGCCCGAATTTTTCATAGTTAGGAACCCGAACGCGCGCGGCCACCAATTCAGACGAAGGCGTTTTCTTCAGTTTCGTCAGTAGGCGGCGGTAGTAGACATAGGCTGTATAGACCCCAAATTTCGCCTCCATGGGCAACAGGCGAATCCCGTCATAGGCATCGGCGAAGTCGGCTTCGATCTCGCGAACGATTTCCATTTTTGCGGCCTCGTCCAGTCGGTTGATGTCTGTGCCCGGGAAATAGGTGCGGTTCAATCCTTCGAAGTCCGCCTTCAGGTCGCGAAGGAAGTTTACCTTCTGGAACGCCGATCCGAGTTTCACGGCAGCACCCTTCAGTGCCTCATATTTCTCCCGGTTTCCTTTTACAAAAACAGTCAGGCACATAAGGCCTACCACGTCTGCTGAACCGTAGATATATTGCGCGTATTCCTCTTTTGTTTCATACACCGATTTGCTGAGGTCAAGTCGCATACTGTGCATGAACGCCTCGATGAGGTCGCGTCCGATGCCGTATTTGCGAACGGTATGCTGAAATGAATTCAGGATGGGGTTCAGGCTAATGCCATCTGCCAGTGCGTGTTCGAGGTCTTTTTCAAACGCATCAAACAAGCGTTGTTTGTCGTATTCGTGGAAGGTGTCGACGATTTCATCCGCGAAGCGTACGAACCCATAGATGTTGTGGATGTCCTGCCGTATCGATGGCGCCAGCATCCGGACGGCCGCCGAGAACGACGTGCTGTAGGCGCTGGTTACCTTTCGGCTACAATCGAAAGAGACGGTGTCAAAAAGTGCTTTCATGTTTCCTGTAAGATGGGATTATAGGTACGTATTAATTCAGCCGAGAGTTTTCCAGAGATCAGCGACGGAGGCACACCCGGTCCGGGAACCGTAAGCTGTCCGGCAAAATAGAGGTTCTTCACTTTTCTGCTTCGCAGTTTCGGACGCAGGAACGCCGTCTGCATAAGGGTATTGGCCAGTCCATAGGCATTTCCTTTGTAGGAGTGATAAGCCTCTTCGAAGTCATTCTTACAGAAACCGATCCGGAACAACAGGTTCTCGCGGATGGGTTGTCCGGTAATGGCCTCAAAGCGCGTCATGATGTTCTCGAAACAACGTTCCCGCATCGCTTCCGTGTCTTCGATACCCGGTGCAAGCGGCACCAGGAAAAATCCAGATTCCATGCCTTCCGGCGCGGCAGTTTTATCGGTTTTTGAAGGGAAGTTGGCGTAGAATAACGGTTCTTTTGGCCACTCGGGTCGGTCGTAAATTGCGGCCGTATGTGTATCGAAATCGGCGTCGAAGAACAGGGCATGGTGTGGCACGCCTTCTACCGGTTTTGAAAACCCGGCGTAGAAGACGAGACAACTCGGAGCGAACACCCGTTTTTCCCAATACTCAGTCGAGTAGGTACGTGCCGCTTCCGGTAATAAGGTCTCGGTATGGGCGTAATCGGCACCGCTCAGTATAATGTCTCCTGAAATAGTTTCGCCATTGACCACAAGTCCGGTTGCGCGCCCGTTTTCCACCACAATGCGCTCTACAGGTGATGACGTACGGATACGTACTCCCAATTCTGTCGCCAGCGATTCCATGGCCGCCACGACATCGAACATGCCGGTCTCAGGATGCCAGGTGCCGAGTCCGAAGTCGGCGTAGTTCATAAAACTATAAAACG
>DATGXZ010000179.1:0-9330 GCA_035298445.1 Flavobacterium sp. | reverse complement strand
CACTTCAAGTACTTCCGCCACTTCCGCCGGATCCGCCAAAAAATCGGGACGGTCGGTACAATAGCCCAGAAAAGGATATACAAGGAAATTACTCGGTGGAATGTAGATTTCGGAGAACTTGCGAACCACGGTAATTGCCTGTGCGGGCACGCCTACTTCTTCAAATGTCTCGCGTAACGCGGTCGCTTCGAAATCGGCATCCACATCCTCCCGCTTTCCACCCGGAAATGCCACCTGCGAGGAATGAACTCCCGGATAGGTATTGCGTACGATCAAGACAAAATGCGCCGTGTCTTCTTTGGGATACACAAGCATCATGACCGCGGCCTTCCGGGTTGGGGTCGTGGCGGGGTCAAACGCCTTCATCATCCGCGCCCGCTCCAACGGCGCCATGCGTTCATGGGCATCGGCCCCGGGCAGCGTTTCTTTTTCTATCTTTGGAACGAGCCGAAGAAAAGACGTAAAATCCATAGTCTGAAATAGTGTCAGAAAGGTACGCTTTCCGGCTGAAAATGCCAATCGATGTACAGTAAAGAAGAAACGCAACGCCTGAAACGGGAATTCTGGACGGCCTTTGCCGAACGCTACCCGCGGAAATGGTTGTTATACGATACAAAAATCAAGGATCTCTCGCTAAAGTTCCATGTAGACAACAAAAAAGCGATGGTACTACTCGATGTCGAATCGCGCGACGACGAAAAACGCGCTGCCTACTTCGGGAAGCTACAATCACTGCAAAGCCTCCTGGAAAGCGACTTCGGCGACGATTTTATATTTGAAGAGGACCATTACCTGGAAAACGGCAAAGCAATAAGCCGTATTTCAACCACGCGTAACGGACTCAGCCTCAGCCGACGGGAGGATTGGGAGGCAATTTTCTCCTTTTTCGCTGACCGTATGAACGCGCTTGAAACCTTCTTTCTGGAGTACGCGGACTACATCCGGGATATCTGACAAAAAAAAATGCACCTTCGATGAAAATCACGTAGAAATACGCATATACAGGTCAAAAACGCGTTTTACCTTTGGACTGTACTTCTTACATAGTTCAATGGTAATGGAAGCTAACATAGTAAAGGGGTTTCTATGTTCCATGTAAATCCAACCTTAATACCATCGTGCTAACGGTGGTATTTTTTTGTGCCTTTCCTACTTTTTAATGCCTCCGTTATTGCCGTGAGGTAAAAACGTCTATTTTTGAGGAAAACCAAAACAACATGAGATATTTCGCAGCCATACTTCTCAGTATGTGCGCCGGTACGGTCTTCGCCCAAAAAGACTACACCTTTGTTTACAACTCCGACTCTATCATGCGTAAAGGCATCACCCTACACGATGCAGGCGAATATGCAAACGCCATAAAAGAGTATGAGAAAATCGTAAAACTCGACGCAAAGTACCCAACGGCACAGTACGAAAAGGCGCTGGCCCTCGCCCAAAGTGATAAGGGAGAAGACGAGAAGGCGGTGCTCGAAACGTTATACCGCGACGGGTATTTTCCCGAAAACCCCGATTTATACGTTTTATATGGCAGTTATCTAAGTGACGCCAAAGCCTATACGGAATCAGAGAAGATTTTCCTGGAAGGCGCCAAGATTACACCTCATTTCTCCCGTCTCCTCTACAACCAGGCACTTTTATATGTCCGAATGGACAAACAACAAGAAGCGGTTGACATCCTGCAAAACATCATCGAACACGATCCGTTGTACGCCTCGCCACACTACATGCTGGGTGTGCTAGCGCTCGAAAACGGTCGTCCAACCGAAGCAACCCTGTCACTCCTCACGTACCTGATGATTGCGCCCACCGGACAAAATGCGGCGAAAGCAATCGGCTTCCTTGACAAAAAGCTAAGCGAGAACTTCCTCGAAAAAGGGAAAGTGGTCTTCTCAAAAACCGGCGATAATTTCGGTGAAATCGAAACCATCCTCCAAAACGGCCTTCCTCTTCGGAGCGCCTTTAAAGTAAAATCGGATTTCGACGAAAAGATCACACGCCAGGTCCAGGCGGTATGCGAATTCATGGCTTCCCAACCGGCTGGCGACGGCTTTTATGAGCGTACGTACGGTCCGTGGATCAAGAAAATGATGGATACGAACCAGTTCGAACCGATGAGCTACTATATGCTGCTGGTTCTGGAGGATGAATTGGGCAAGAAACTTAAATCACAGGAGAAGAAAATCATCAATTTCGCCAAAAAGAACCTGTCGGATGACCTCGTGCCGCTCATGACCACCGTTACAACCGATTTCTACGGAACACGGCAGGCGGTTCGGTTCGTATATGAGGATGGACACCCTATTTTCGCCGGTACCACCAAAGACGGAAAACTCGATGGAAAAGTCATGGCCTTTAACGCATTCGGAAATAAGTCAGGTGACCTGAACTTCAAAGCAGGGGATTTTGACGGACTGCAACGCTACTACGACTTCAAAGGACGCATTACGGTCGAAAAAAACATGAAGGACGGCAAGGCGACGGGCAAGTGGACGAACTACTACGACAACGGCGAAGTATCGTTAACACAGGAGATGAAAGACGACAAGCGCCACGGTGCACTGACCAGCTTCCTGCCTAATGGTGGCAAACAATGCGAAGGAAACTTCGTGGATGGCAATCGCGAAGGCGTCGTAACCTGCTACTACGCTGATGGAACCGTCGAAAGCAAAGCCTTCTATAAAAAAGACATGCGCGATGGCCCGTTTACTTCCTATAATGAACTCGGCGATATCAAGATAGCCACGTCCTTCATCGAAGATGAATACGACGGGAAATACGTTTCCTATTATGACGGAAAAGCCATCGAAAGCGAAGCGGTGTATGCCAAAGGCAAAGTACAGGGAGAACTGAAGTCATATTACGAAAACGGAAAGGTAAAAGCCATAACGACCTATGTAAACGGAAATCCTTCGAAATCGGAAAGCTACGATCCAAACGGCGCATTGTCGCAAACCACGGCTTTCAACGACAAAGGCGAGACACAGGTGGTCACCTATTATGACGACCACGGCGAACGTTACTTCGACCACAATTTTAAGTCCGACGACCTGAAAGCGGGCGTACAATATGCGCGGAACAACCCGAAGCCCGTACCCGTGAGCCTTTCCAAAAAACCCTTCATTATCAAAGACCTCGACGGGCACGTGCTCACTAAGGGCGAATATGAAAAAGGGATGCGTACCAAAACCTGGGAATACACCGATCGTTTCGGCAACCTGGTATCCAAGATTCCGTACAAAGACGGCGACATCGACGGTGTGCTTTATTTTTACAACGACAATGGCTCGCTGGCGTCTATCGAAGCACGCGACAAAGACGAAGTAAGCGGTGTTGATGAGGGCTATAATTATGGTGTCCTCTCCTCCGTTGAGCATTACGAAGCCGGAAAAACAAACGGGCCGGCAATCTTCTATAACGCCGACGGTTCCGTACGCCGTGAGCGTTTTGATGAAGGAGGCGAAACCCTTCGTGACATCGAATACTGGTCAACGGGAAAAATGCGTGAGAACGACTACCTGATTGAAGATGAAGTGTACAAGCGGGAGATTTTCAGTCCGTCCGGCGAAAAAGTAACGACCATCGATTTCCGTAAGATGAACGGCAAATTCTCCTATCGCTACACCCCAAAAAGCGAGGGTTACGACATGACACTCGTCAACGGGAATTTCCACGGTCCGTTCAAAATTACCCAGCCCGATGGCAGTGTGATTGTCGACGCGCAATTCCGCAACGGCCGCCTGCACGGCAGTTACAAACGAAACGGACCCGCCAACGTTCCCCTGAACGAATACAACTACTACAATGGCCTCCTGCATGGTGAAGTACGGATGTATGACTTAAACGGCGCGCTTCGCACCATACACCATTATGCGTTTGGGAAAGCCTATGGATTGGTACAACGCTTTTACCTAAACAAGAATAAAGTGTTTGAATACACGGAATTCGACGGTAAGCAAACCGGTGAAATTACCTACTACAACCAGAAAGGCGAGCCCATCTTAAAAGTGTACGATACAAACGACCATCCGGAATACTACATCCGGTTCGGCAAATCCGGACAACTTGACGAGAAGGTAGTGATCAAGGATGGTACCGCCGACATCCTCTCCGTATATCCCAACGGCAAAACAGCGGCGTCATTCCGCTTTGTCAGGGGGATGATCGATGGAAAATACGCCTTATACAACGCCGATGGTAAACCGGCACTCGAAGCGGACTACAAAATGGGACTCTACGAAGGCAAGCGCACAGAATACCATGAAAATGGCAAGCCCGCCCGCATCGAGCGTTTTGTCAATGGCGACCTTGATGGGCTCTACGAAAGCTTCGGCGAAGACGGAAAACTACGCCTTCAGGCCTCTTATAAAAACGATAACCTCGAGGGGGATGTACTGATTTACACCAATGGGGTCATCACCAAAACTAAAAAATATGATTCGGGTTTCCTGGTGGAGGTCAACTAATGACCTGCTATACGTCTTTTTGCTGCTGGTGGGAAGCGCTTCCTATGCACAGGAGCCGCTCGAACAACTGCGGAAACAATATGAAGGTTTCAACGAAGTCGTGCTGGACGATTCGCAGGTATACGACATCTCGATAGAAAACCGCAAACTGAAAATCCTGCTCGACAACCGTTACGAATCGATGATCCTGTCAGAAACGGGCATCGGCAATAACGAAGAGTCTTTTTCGTATTCCGACCTCGTAAAACTCAAGCGCTATGAAGCCTGGTCGGTCATTCCGAACAACGGCAAAGAGAAGAAAATCAAGGTAACGCAGGTCACGGAAAAAGGGGCCCGGCAAAGTTCGGTTTTCTACGACGATGTACGCGAGCGACGACTGGTTTTCCCAAACCTCGAAGCAGGGGCCAGGAAAGTATACGAATACCAGACCGAGTTTACCGATCCCCACCTGCTGCACAAATTCGTATTTGGAGGCGGTTTACCCGTACGACAGTCAACACTGGAAATCAGGGCAGAAAAAGATATCGAAATCGGGTACAAAGTATTCAACGATCCAGACAACCGGATCGAATTTACGACGACCGAGAAGAAAGGAAGCAAGATTTACCGCTGGACCCTAAGGGATGTCAAGCCCATGAAATATGAGGCAAATACACCTGGCTTCCTTTATGTCATGCCGCATATCAATGTGTTCGTAAAAGAATACAAGGTCGACAACAAACGCATCGACGTCCTGAACGACACCAATCGCCTGTTCGCGTACTACCAGGGGTTTGTAAAAGACCTCAACAAAACGGAGGTACCAGCATTGAAAACGCTGTCACTCGATATTACGAAAGACTGTACTTCGGATGAAGAGAAGGTGAAAGCTATCTTCTATTGGGTAAAAGACAATATCAAGTATATTGCTTTCGAAAACGGATATGAGGGGTTCATTCCCCGGGAAGCGGGCACCGTCTTCGAACGCCGTTTTGGCGATTGCAAAGACATGGCCAGCATCATTACCTCAATGAGCCATTACGCGGGCGTCCCCGATGTGTCGATTGCCTGGATTGGTACACGCTCGATTCCATACACCTATTCCGAACTCGCTACACCTGCCGTAGACGACCACATGATTGCGGCTTATCGGAAAGACGGCACGTACCTCTTTCTTGATGCAACTGATAAAGATACGCGCTACGGCATCCCGACAGCCTTTATCCAGGGGAAGGAAGCACTGGTAAACAAGGGCGACAGCTACGAAATTGTGACCGTACCCGTCGTTTCCCCAGCCCAAAACCGTATTTCGGAAACCGTGACGCTTACCCTTGACAAAGACAAACTCGCCGGATCGGGAAAGGTGTCGTATGAGGGCTACAGCCGAAGCCACCTGCTGGCGCAAATCGGCGACGCCTCTAAAAAAACGCGGTTCGACATGATCAAAGGACTCGTCTTGAAAGGCAACAACAAATTCCAGTTGAAGGAATTCAAGGAAGAGAATCTTACGGATCGCGAGAAGCCCTATATCATCGATTATACGTTTGACCTTGACAACTACGTGGTGAAGGCGGATAATGACATCTATGTCAACCTATGCCTCGACAAATACTACGAGCGGTCGGATATTGAAAAAGACCGCGTAAGTCCGTATGAATTCGACTTCCTCACCGCGACCCAATCGCGCTATGAACTGACACTTCCCGCGGGATATACCGTACAATACGTTCCAAAAGACCTGCAACTCGACAACGACCTGCTGGTGGCCTCGCTGAAATACGAAACGATGGCTGGAAAAGTCACGCTTGACCTCAACCTCCAGCAGAAAAAAATGCTGTTTACAAAAGACGATTTCTCAAAATGGAACGACATCGTCAAAACCCTCCGAAAAAACTACACCGAATCGATCATCCTCACCCAGAAAAAATGAAACGACTTTTGCTCGCAGCCGTGATGATAGCGGCATCCTGTCTGCCTTTATTCGCACAGGACTATTCCTTTACGACCTATGACTGGGTGGCGAAACCCGGTGTAATTGCCATCCCTGAAAAGTATAAGACCGAAAAAGAAGCCATCCTTGACCGCCATGTCAAAATTGAGCTGTCGGTCGCTGGCAACGTGGCGAAACAATACTACCTCTTCCACGAACAACGCTTTGTGAATTCACCGGATGCCGTCGAACGGAACAACCGCATCTACATCCCTTTCAACATGGATGAAAGCGTGCTGGCCAACAAAGCGCGTGTGATCTTGCCCAACGGGAAGGTTATTGTGCTCAAATCCGACGACATTAAAGAAGAAGTAGATGAAGAACGCGGGGTTAAGCTGCATTATTTTGCTATCACCGGACTTGAACAGGGCGCCGTCATCGAGCGACTGTTTGTATTGGAAGAAGGTCCGGAATTAAAGGGCAAGACCGTCCGGCTGCAGGCCGAATACCCTATCGCAGCACTTGACTTCCAATTTATCTATCCCAAACACTTGAAATTCAAGACAAAATCCTACAATGGCGTCGCGGAACCGGTGGAAGATACAGCCAGCGTAAAAGAAAAAATAGTGTTGGGAATCAAAGATACGGACGTGGCCGGATTGTCGGAAGATGAAGCGTACTCCAACCGAAGCGCAAACGTCAGGATGTGGCGCTACAAACTACAGGCCAACTATGCCAACGGAGCCAATAACATCAATAGTTTCAAGGAGTTCGCTACCAATCTCTACGAGCGGATGAACCCCGAGTTTTCAAAGAAAGACCAAAAAGCGATAGACGATTTCGTGGCGCAGATTCCGAAGTCGTCCGATCCGGAAGAACAGATCTGGCACGTCGAGAACAAGGTGAAGAAGTCGATCAATTACAACCGCTTCCTCGACTCGCGCGAGAAAATCGCAGATATCCTCACGTCGAAACAGGCCAACCAAACCGAGCTGTTGATGCTCTACCTGGCCCTGTTTAAGAAAATGGGTATCGAAAACCAGGTGGTATTCACCTCGGATCGCGAATCGGTGCCGTTTGACCGCGACTTCGAAAGCTACGAGAACCTCGATGATTTCCTTTTCTATTTCCCGGCGGTGAAGCATTATTTGGCGCCCCTGTCAGTGGAATACCGCATTCCGTTATTCCCAACCGGACTCGGGCACAACAACGGTCTGTTCGTAAAAGGTAAAACCTTTGCAGGCGTCGCCATGGGTATCGGTGAGATAAATTTTATCGAACTGCCAGGATCGGATATCACCCATGATTACCAAGACATTACCATCGATCTTACAAAAGACATGGACAGTCCACATGTCACAGCGAAAATGACGTATGGTGGAAATTCGGCCATCAACTTCCAACCTGTAAAGGATTTCGTCGACGCGGATAACTATAAGAAGTTCCTCAAACAAATAGCCGAAAACTATACAGCCCAGGCCGAATACGAAACGTTGACAACCGAAAACGACGGCCTTGACAACGTCGGACGGAAACCGTTTATCATGAACCTTACATTCGATGGGAAAGACCTGATGCAAAAAGCCGGAGGCAACCATCTTTTGTCGGCCGGACTCGTGATCGGGCGGCAAATGGAACTCTACCAGGAAACAACGCGCGTACTCCCGGTTGAGATCGACTACCCGCACTACTACACCCGCACCATCCGTCTGCTGCTGCCGAAAGGGGCTAAAGTGAAGAACCTCGAGAAATTCGACATGGACTATAAATGCGAATTCGACGGGAAAACACAGTGCGCCTTTACCAGCAAATGGAAACAGGAAGGCGATGTGGTGACCATTGAGAATGTCGAGTACTACAACGCCGTAAAATACCCGCTGGCCTCTTTCGAAGCCTATCGGAAGGTCATCAACGCGGCGGCCGACTTCAACAAAGTCGTCCTGGTCGTGACGGAATAAGTCGATAGGACAGCAGCGTCCCACGGATGCCGTTGCACCGGGCGCGATCGAAACCGACTTTGGGGGCGGACAAGTGCGCGACAATGCCGAATTGAACCAAATGATTGCCGCACAGACCGCTTTGGGTCGCGTGGGCCTTCCGGATGACATCGGTGGCGTGGTGGCCTTCCTGTGTTCGGAAGCCGGACGCTGGGTCAATGCCCAACGGATTGAGGTATCCGGCGGACAAATGCTCTGAAAAATTAGTCGATTACACCCTTATCGCGCAAAAACCGGCGGATATCTGTGAGTGAGGTACACTTCTTCAGCACGGTTTCGCCCTCATCTACAATAGGAAGCACGACGGTCTCAACGCCGTCAAGGTCTTCCCCCAGCCACGCGGCAATGTCAGACAGTTCAAAATACCACACGGTGTCAAACTGGGTCTTGCGAATCAGTTGGTCTTTACGTAGGAATTCTTCGGAAGGAAGTTTGCGTTTCAAAAGAAGGAGTTAGAAATTAGGAAATGGGGCCCTGGCGGTACTCCAAGAACCACCAACCATCAACCATGAACTATGAACTATGAACTATGAACTATGAACTATGAACCATCAACCATCAACCATCAACTATCAACCTCTCGCTACCCAAACACCTCCTCCACCTCTCCGTCATAACTGGCAAATACCATAGTCGGATGCGAATCAAGGTGGTACATCGCACCCTTTGCATCGAGGGCAATGGCACCGGCGAAGCCGTCGAAAGGTTTGAGTTCGGCAAAGGTTTTAAGGCAGGCATCCTGTAGGGAAAAACCATCGGTAACGCGGGTAGCGATCTTCGCCGCAACGGCCCCGCTAACGATGTCTTCGCCAACGCCGGTCAGACTGACGGCACAATGCGGACTGGCATAATTACCGGCCACGGTTGCCGAGTCAGAGATACGTCCGGGAATTTCAAAACCTTTGCCACCCGTAGAAGTGGCGGCTGCCAGATGGCCGTCTTTATCCAGCGCGACACA
>DATGXZ010000178.1:0-6013 GCA_035298445.1 Flavobacterium sp. | reverse complement strand
ATGGGTGTCAACCGGAAAAGCCGGCACGCCGAACGCCTGCGACATGACGACGCTCGCCGTTTTGTGTCCTACTGCGGGAAGCGCTTCCAATGCTTCAAAATCAGCCGGCACCTGTCCATCGTATTGATCGAGCAGTATTTGCGACAAACCGTATATCCCTTTTGATTTCATGGGTGAAAGTCCACACGGGCGGATGATATCCTGTATCGCGTCCTGCCCCAACCGCACCATCGACTTCGGGTTATCAGCTTTTGCGAACAATAAAGGCGTAATCTTGTTTACCCGTTCGTCGGTGCATTGGGCCGACAGCAAAACGGCGATGAGCAGGGTATACGGGTCTTTATGGTCGAGTGGGATGGGTACTTCAGGGTATAATTCCTGAAGCGTATCCATTACAAAAGCGGCTTTTTCTTTCTTCGTCATGGCGTAAAGATACGTCTTATGGGAATCCCGATGCAAGTGCTATGACCGACGCTCGATTGAGCAATTGTTAATTCACATCCGTTGAGGATTCCGCGGTGTATCTTTGTTGCATGACACGTTTCAAAAAAGGCGATAAAGCGCCAGATTTTACCGGTATTGACCAAGACGGGGCCACGCATTCACTGGCCGATTACAAAGGAAAGAAGTTGGTCGTTTTCTTTTATCCAAAAGCAAATACGCCGACCTGCACGGTCGAAGCCTGCAACCTATCGGACAACTACAGCCGCCTTGAAAGCGCTGGTTATTCGATTTTGGGAGTAAGCGCCGATACGCAGAAGGCCCAAGCCGGTTTCCGCAAGAAATTCGGGTTCCCGTATCCACTGATTGCCGATGTCGACAAGTCGGTGATCCAGGCGTTTGACGTTTGGGGACCTAAGAAATTCATGGGAAGGCTATTTGACGGCATCCACCGCACGACGTTTGTCATCGACGAGAATGGTACTTTGGAGGATGTCATCACCGATGTAAAAGCGAAGGAGCACACGAACCAGATCCTGGGGAGTTAGTCGTTTTCCTTACAACCATTTCCGGGTAAACAGCGTAAAGAGAATTTTCGGATTGAGCGTGAGCATAATCCGGACGCGCTGCTCGTACCCCTTTTGGGCGATTTCCCATCCGTTATTGGAGTAGACCGGGAAATAGAGTTCGAAGTAATCTGTCACCAGGTTCAACCGAATCCCGCTGTCGTAGACAAATTGCGTCGGGATGCCTTCGTTTTTCACAAAACCGATATCGCCGTAGGCTTCGATCCAGTTCCAGATATTGAAGCTGACGTTGGCCGTGGTCAGCCATTTGTTGGCGTAAGGTGTATCCAGTATCGATTTGAAGCCCCCTTCCGCAATGATGATCTGGCGACTGAAGAAGCCGCTGGTTTCCGAACGTCCGTAATACTCAAAGTCAAAAAGGTAATCGGTTGGACGGTCGAGTGCAAAGCTGAAGAAGTCAGAATCGGTATTACGGTATAGGAACGCGCCCGCGAACACGCGAAGGTTGAACTGCCGGTTGTCGTTGAACAAACGGCGGTACCCGTATTCCCCAAACACTTTTCCGAACTGCCCGGAAAACTGCAAGTCGGTAGTGAAGCCGTGGTGGCGGATCGTCTCCGTCCTCGAATCCGTGTATCGGATGTTGAAGACGTTGTAGTTGATGGTTTCCTCGTCGGGCAACACGATGTCGGACTTTTGGCGGTCAACCATCACGTTACGGATCAACAATAGTTGCTGGCGGTTGTCGCGGAACGTGTTGGGTCGAAACCGCATCCAGACCGCAGGATTGATTTTGGTATACCGGGCGTCAGGTGCATAGTGATAGACCGAACCCGCAAACTGGTACCGAATGTTGTAAAGTCGCGAGTCGCGGTTGTTCTGGTTGACCACGAAATTGAAATTACCAATCAGCGATTGCTGTTTCACCGACCAAATCGGGGTTATGTCGAACATAAAAGGTTTGTCGAGAATCGTCCGGTTATACAAACGAATCCCCGGTGATATACCGTCATACACGTTAAAAACGCTGGTCGGAACGAATAATAACTGATTGTAATGCGGATTCTCGAGGTCTCGGAAAAATGTGAATTTGAACGGTCTGTCGCCCAAACGGAAGGGGCGTAGGGAACGGTAGTTGTTCCGTACGTTCATTTCCGGCACTTCGTTTTCATGGTTTAGAGCCAACCGATCGGCACCCATACGCGCTATGGTGAGGGTACTGTCGGCCTTGATGTCGTTGATCCAGGTTTTAAAAACCACCTTTTTACCTTTGAGTCCGTACACCGGCACCGGCGCAACGACATTCGACTTATTGCGAATGGTGAAGGTGACCGAGTCTTTCGTTTTCTGTGCATCGATGAACTTATAGTCGGCGATTTTGCGGGTGCTGACCATGGTATCAAAAAACCAGTTGATTTCCTTCTCGGTACTAGTTTCCAGGAGCGCCCGGAAGCGCGTCGTCGCCGTTTCCGATTGGTTGGCTTCTTTTATAAACGTACTAATCGAAGTGGAAAGGTTTTCGGAGCCTATATACGACGCGAGATAGCGAAAGTTGAGTCCGGATCGGTACTTCGTCGCAATCTGTTCGTTGAATTTAATCAGGTCACTTTTCGGTTCTCCTGCTGCCTGGTCGAGGTTCTTTCGGGCCATCAACATGAAGAAATAGCTGTATTGTTCGTTGAAGGGAAGCTGCGTAATAGTATATCCTTTCAATAACTTACGTTTCGATATATTCCCCATCATCTTCGCGTCCGGATAGAAGGCGTCCATATACCGCATCATGGCATACACCTGAATACCGTCGTAGAGCCAATGGTCTTTTCTCGGATCGAGTTTAAGCGTATTGCGGAGGTAGGCGTTGAGATAGGTTTTGAGGAATTTTATTTCGTAGACGAAGTCATTCTCAAACGGACTCAAGAACGCCGGTAACTGGTTGAGTCCGTAAAACGGATTGCGTTCGTAATCGGCCTGCGACACGACGATGTCGCCATACGGATAGCGTCCGAGGCTGTCGGCTACGAACTGTGTGATGCGATCGATGATGAGCGCTTTCGACACGGCGTCAACTTTTCGCGCCACCAAATCCGTCGATACCACACCCGTGCTGTTTCGGAACTGTTCGAAGCGCGTTTGGGCGTCCAGCCAAATACCGAGTCCTGTTCGGGCGCGGCCTTCAAGTTCAACGGTGGTGCCAGTACCCGAGACGTCAAGATCCGAAAACACCCGACGGGGTTTCGTGAGCGTTAGCGTCAGTCGGTAATCGGTGGGGGCATTCGCTATGTCGTCGGTGTTTTCATTACTGTAGCGTACAAAATCTGAACCGTCGAAACGGGCGGGTGCCAGGAAGCAGTCGCGCAGGTAAAAACTGCCGGTGTTACTGTAGCCAAAATGGGTGAAGTCGTCGTTGGGAAACTTAAGTAAATACCGCAAAGAAATCGTTACGCGACCACCGGCCGGCAGCGGAGCGGGGAGGGGTATTTCGATAACATCCGGATGTTCTTTTGACCGACGGAAGGAGACCGCCTGTCCGGCGATAGTAACCGACAGTTCTGTCGAGCCGCGTTCACGGGCTTTCGACAGGTGGAAACTCCGCACGAACTCATTTGAAAACCGCCGCGCCAAAGGTGTATCTTTTCCTGAGTAGGCGTGGTTCCAGTCGTTTACTACGATATAGGTAAGCGTTTGTCCGGTCGTATTCTCAAAGTCCAGTTCCTGTTCCACCGCTGCCGTATGCGCGTCGACGTCGATGACGGCTGCAAGCTGCGTGCGGTGTTGGGCCCAGGTTCCAATACAGGATAGGGTACAGACAAGCCACACATATAGATACTGCTTTCTCAAAACGACAGACTGACACTTGGAGGATGCGGATCCTCGTAAAAGGTTGGCTCTTGATGGAAAATCAAGGCCGTTAGAAGTTCGGGCTCAGGGTGTACTTTTTGTAGAAATTGTCGAGTACTTCCACGACTTCTTCCTCTGTGTCGACGATGCGGAACAGGTTCATGTCTTCCGGGCTGACCGTCCGGAATTTTTCAACCAGCACGGATTGCACCCAGTCGAGTAGGCCCTGCCAGTATTCCTTCCCAACCAAAATAACGGGGAATTTCGCCACTTTCTTCGTCTGGATCAGCGTCAACGCCTCGAACATCTCATCGAGTGTACCGAAGCCACCGGGCATGACGACAAAGCCTTGTGAGTACTTTACGAACATGACTTTACGTACGAAGAAATAGTCGAAATTCAGGTTTTTATCCCGGTCAATATACGGGTTATAATGCTGCTCAAATGGCAGTTCGATGTTGAGTCCGACGGATGTGCCACCGCCCTGATGGGCCCCTTTGTTGCCAGCCTCCATGATGCCTGGGCCGCCGCCAGTAATCACGCCATAGCCCGCGGCGCTGATTTTATGGGCAATGCGCTCGGCTAATTGGTAGTAATGATCTTCTGGCTTGGTACGTGCCGATCCGAAAATCGAAACGCAGGGCCCGATCCGTCCCATGGTCTCAAAACCATTTACGAATTCGGCCATAATCTTGAAAATCGCCCACGAATCGTTCGTGCGGATTTCCTGCCAGGTTTTTTGTTTCAATCGGTCACGAATGATTTTGTCTTCGTCGTTATCGAAATCTTCTAAACGCATAGTTTGTAATTAACAATTAACAATGTACGATGAACAATGGTTGGGGGCGCTTAACATCCAAAATTAAGAATCAGCATCTATCCTGTTTCCTAATTCCTGACTCCTAACTCCTAACTCCTAATTTTCCGCCCAAACCCGGCTAAGATAACTCTTTTGTCAGAAAACGCGCGGTATGGCTCTTTTTATTTTTGGCTACCTGCTCAGGTGTTCCGACGGCCACCACCTGTCCGCCGCCTTTACCGCCTTCGGGTCCGATATCGATGATATGGTCGGCGAGTTTGATGACGTCGAGATTGTGCTCGATGATGAGTACGGTGTTGCCTTTGTCGACCAGTTTGGTGATCACTTCCATCAACACCCTGATGTCTTCGAAGTGGAGGCCGGTGGTGGGCTCGTCTAATATATAAAAAGTGTTACCGGTGTCTTTCTTTGCTAATTCACCTGCGAGTTTGATGCGTTGCGCTTCGCCTCCCGATAGCGTAGTACTTTGTTGCCCGAGGGTGATATAGCCCAGGCCGACATCCTGTATGGTCTTGATCTTCCGGTAGATTTTTGGGATATTCTCAAAGAACGGCACGGCTTCGTCGACAGTCATGTCCAATACATCCGAAATCGACTTGCCTTTGTAGCGGATTTCAAGCGTTTCGCGGTTGAAACGTCGGCCCTGGCAGGTCTCACATTCCACGTAGACATCCGGCAGGAAATTCATCTCAATGGTACGCACGCCCGATCCTTCGCAAGTTTCACAACGGCCACCTTTGACGTTGAAACTAAAACGTCCGGCTTTGTAACCGCGTATCATACTTTCGGGCGTCATGGTGAACAGATTGCGGATTTCAGAAAACACCTCCGTGTACGTCGCTGGATTGGAACGGGGCGTCCGCCCAATCGGACTTTGGTCGATATCGATGACTTTGTCAATATGTTCGAGTCCCTCGATTTTCTTATACGGCTGGGGCTTTTTAACCCCATTAAAGAAATGCTCATTCAGGATCGGATAGAGGGTTTCGTTGATCAACGTCGACTTTCCGCTGCCCGACACACCGGTTACGCAAATGAGCGTCCCGAGTGGCAACTCAATGCTGACATTTTTGAGGTTGTTTCCTGTGGCGCCGGTGAGTTTTAGTTTCTTGCCATTTCCTTTCCGGCGTTCTTTCGGGATTTCGATTTTCATCGTGCCGTTCAGGTAGCGCGCTGTCATGGTATCGCCCGACAACAATTCTTTGGGCGTGCCGGCACTGATGATCTCGCCGCCGTATTTTCCGGCTTTGGGTCCGATGTCGACCACGTAATCCGCGCGCTCGATCATGTCTTTGTCGTGTTCGACCACCAATATCGAGTTTCCGATATCGCGCAATGATTCGAGTGAGGCGATGAGTTTTTCGTTATCGCGTTGGTGGAGTCCGAT